>DIQY01000097.1:0-689 GCA_002424295.1 Ruminococcaceae bacterium UBA5450
TTCTCCCGCAGATGCACTCAAGATTATGCAGATGGGGGCTGCGGACCTCGTCAATATCAAGCTCATGAAATGCGGCGGCATCTATAACGCACTGAAAATTGCCTCAGCCGCCGAAGTGTACGGTGTAGAGTGCATGATCGGCTGCATGCTGGAAGCAAAGATCAGTGTAAATGCCGCGATTCATCTTGCCTGCGCAAAGAAAATTATCACCAAGATTGATCTTGACGGCCCCGTCCTCTGCAGCGAAGATCCTATTCTTGGCGGCGCTGTATTTCATGAAAAAGACATCACTATCTCTAATGAGCCGGGGCTGGGAATCAAAGGAATCAAAGGTCTGCGCTATCTTAATGAAAGAACCAATTGATTTTGAACTGCATGAGACTAACAAAAATTGCGAAAAGAGGAGGGGGCTTAGGGTGCTAAAATCACATTGAAAGTCTCAGCGTTTTGTTCAAAATTCTGTGCATATGGTTCAACAGGCAAACCATATTTACTTTTTATGCCTAAACTAAAACGATTATAAAGGGGAGAAAAAAATGATTACAGACGGCTTTACTTACATAGCATTTTTAATGTTTATCGCTGGTGCTTTATTGGCTGCGCAAAAATACGGCAAATGGAAAGTCTTTAATTACGTTCCGCCACTTGTTTGGATTTACGTGCTGAACATGGTATTCTGCACCATGGGA
>DIQY01000097.1:834-1224 GCA_002424295.1 Ruminococcaceae bacterium UBA5450
GAAAGTCTTTAATTACGTTCCGCCACTTGTTTGGATTTACGTGCTGAACATGGTATTCTGCACCATGGGACTTTATAAATCTGATGCTTGTACTGCAACCTATTCGGCTTTAAAAAACAATCTGCTGTATGCTATGATCTTCGTCATGCTGCTGCGCTGCGACTTTCGTAAGCTTGCAAAACTCGGTGGCCGCATGGTGGCCATCTTCTTTGGCTGCTCCATAACTTTGTTCGTCGGCTTTGTTGTCGGCTACCCAATCTTTAAGGGTACACTTGGCAGCAACACATGGGGTGCTGTTGCATCGCTGTACGCTTCCTGGGTCGGCGGCTCTGCAAACATGGCGGCTATGCAGGCCGCTCTGCCGGTAGATGCCGGTGCTTACAGCTGTGC
>DIQY01000097.1:1366-1922 GCA_002424295.1 Ruminococcaceae bacterium UBA5450
TGCTTACAGCTGTGCCCTGGCTCTGGATACAGTTTGCTATTCCATCTGGATTGCACTCCTTCTGCTGGCCGTTAATTATGCCAGCAAATGGAATAATGCGGTCAAAGCGGACACTTCCAAACTTCAGGCCGTTGCCGATGCCGCAAATGAGGAAGTCGCAAAAAGCAAAAAGAATGCAAATGCCAGTGATTGGCTTTTCCTAATCGGCTTATCTTTGGTGGTCTCTGCATTTTCTCAGGTAGTCGGTACCTCACTCAATGGCACTTTAAAATCCGTAGGGTTGGGGATGTTCGATAAAGGTACCTTGACCACTTTATTTGTCACGATTTTAGGCCTTGTTTGTGCTCTTACTCCTCTTGGCAGACTGCCTGCCGTAGAAGAGCTTTCCAACGTTTATTTGTATACCGTTGTTTCCCTTTTGGCTTCTACCGCTTCGATCGTAGATCTGCTCTCCGCTCCAATGTGGGTCGTCTATGGCGTTTTCATTTTGGTTGTGCATGTGGTTCTCATGTTCCTGCTTTCCAAAGCATTTCATTGGGATCTGTGCATGGTTTCC
>DIQY01000097.1:2059-2819 GCA_002424295.1 Ruminococcaceae bacterium UBA5450
TGCTTTCCAAAGCATTTCATTGGGATCTGTGCATGGTTTCCACAGCCTCTCTCGCCAACATCGGAGGGCCTGCCTCTGCACCAATCGTCGCCTCTGCATATGACCCATCTTATGCCGGCATCGGTGTTTTGATGGGCGTTCTCGGCGCTGCAGTCGGCAATTTCTGTGGCTTAGGTGCCGGCGCAGTTTTGCATCTTATGGCTTAACGTTTTTAGCAAAATACCGTTTGATATTGTAATAAGAAACGCCCTTTACGGTTCACTCAGTAAAGGGTGTTTCTCTGTCCGGCAAAAGCTTTATAAAAGTTACACAGAAAGGAGGAGTCACTCAGATGACTGCGCAGGAACTACTCAAAAAGGAAATCGAAGCCTTTATCAAAACGCAAAAAGGGAATATTATAGTTTCTTTTTATGATTTAAAGGAAAAATCCGGCTTTTCAATCGACGGAGAAAAAAGGATGCTCTCTGCAAGTACAATCAAACTGGTGATCATGGCAGAACTTATGCGCCGTGTTCATATAGGGGAAACTTCTCTGGAAAATAGGATTACAGTGACCGCTCAAATGAAAACAGGCGGTGATGGAATTTTAAAAGAATTAGAACCCGGACACTCCTTCACCCTTAAAGAACTCCTCACGCTGATGATTACGATCAGTGACAATGAGGCAACCAATATTCTAATTAATTTTCTGGGTATGGAATCCATCAACCAAATGGCACAAGCCATGCACCTCAAACAAGCACACTTAGGACGTAAAATG
>DIQY01000097.1:3028-6423 GCA_002424295.1 Ruminococcaceae bacterium UBA5450
TGACAATTATATCTGTGCCGAAGACATTAAGGATGTTTTGAAAAGCATCTATGAGGGCACCTGCATTGACAAGAAATCTTCTAAAATAATGCTGGATATTTTAAAACAGCAGCAGCAGTCCGGTAGGCTGCAGCTTTATCTTCCGGAATCCGTTGTAATCGCCCATAAATGCGGGGATCTCGATTGTGTGGAAAATGACGGCGGAATCTTTCTTCTCCCCAAGCATCCCTACATTCTAGTTGTGCTGACAAACGAAATGCCTACCAATAAAGACGGCAGAGAAGCAATCGGCAAAATTTCATGGATCGTTTATCAGGCGTTATGCTGAAAACCATACTCAGCTGCAGTTACTTTCATTTTATATGTACAACTTTTTAGTTATGTAAACTAATTTTTTAAAAACCCCTGCTAAAATAAAAAAGAGTGAGAAGCTCCTTAATGGAACTTCTCACTCTTTTAATTTTTATCACAAATAAGTTGAAATGATTCTTAATTAAAGTTCATTCCCTGGAAACTGCGGAATTCTGGAGAATCCTTCCTGCAAATCTTGATCGGTAGGAATCGAATCACCCATTTTGCCGTCATTAAACTGCTCATAAGCAACCATATCAAAATATCCGGTGCCAGTCAGGCCGAAAAGAATCGTTTTTTCTTCACCGGTTTCTTTGCATTTTAGCGCTTCGTCAATGGCTACCTTGATTGCATGACTAGATTCCGGGGCAGGTAAAATTCCTTCAACGCGGGCAAATTGCTCCGCCGCTTCAAAAACGGATGTCTGTTCGACCGTTCGCGCCTCGATCAAACCCTCATGATACAACTGTGAAAGAATTGGGCTCATTCCATGATACCGAAGACCACCCGCATGATTCGGGCTGGGAATAAAATTACTGCCCAGCGTATACATTTTGGCAAGCGGACAAACCATTCCGGTATCGCAGAAATCATAGGCAAATTTTCCTCTGGTAAAAGAAGGGCAAGAGGCTGGCTCCACTGCAATAAACTGATAATCTTTTTCTCCGCGGAGTTTTTCTCTCATAAAGGGCGAAATAAGGCCTCCTAAGTTTGAACCGCCGCCTGCGCAGCCAATAATCACATCCGGAACAATTCCATACTGATCCATGGCTGTTTTTGTCTCCAAACCGATCACCGACTGGTGGAGCAGAACCTGATTCAGCACCGAACCGAGCACATAGCGATAGCCTTCATGAGTTGTCGCATATTCGACCGCTTCGGAGATTGCACAGCCGAGGCTGCCGGTTGTTCCCGGATGTTCCTGCAAAATTTTTCTGCCTACCGCTGTATCCATAGAAGGGCTAGGCGTCACAGATGCTCCATAAGTTCTCATGACTTCCCTGCGAAACGGTTTCTGCTCATAGCTGACCTTTACCATATAGACTTTACAGTCAAGGCCAAGATAAGCGCAGGCCATCGAAAGGGCAGTTCCCCACTGCCCTGCTCCTGTTTCTGTTGTAACACCCTTTAGACCCTGTTTTTTTGCATAGTAAGCCTGTGCGATTGCGGAATTGAGTTTATGGGAGCCGGAAGTATTGTTTCCTTCAAATTTATAATAGATCTTTGCCGGTGTCTGAAGTTTCTCTTCCAGACAGTAAGCACGCACCAAAGGAGACGGGCGATACATCTTATAAAAGTCCTGAATCTCCTGTGGAATCGGAATATAGGGATCATCGTTATCAAGTTCCTGAGAAACCAGATCTTTGCAGAAAACATGCTCCAATTCTTCCGCTTTCATCGGCTGGTGCGTTTCCGGATTCAGAAGCGGGGCAGGCTTATTCTTCATATCTGCCCGCACGTTATACCAAGCCTTCGGAATTTGATCTTCCTTTAAATAAATTTTGTAGGGAATCTTTTGCTCTTTCATGACGTTTGCTCCTTTCAAATTTTTCTGCAGGGACAGATATAATAAAAAAGCACTCTCCACCCCTGCAAATTTTGCAGGGACAGAAAGTGCTTAGATCATCACTTCTGCGGTACCACCCAGCTTGGTATTTTTCAATACCCACTCAACGCATACAAAAAATATGCTGAATTTTTTTAACGGAGATTCTGACTCCGGCTCCCCTACTATTTTGTTCAGTTTGCCCTCAAAAGGCCATTCAGTACTTATGATCCGTACCGCATTCCCATCATCAGCGGCTTTCTGAAACAAGATCTTAATAAGGCTTACTTACCCTTCCTCATCGGTTTATTGGCATCAGTTTAGCACTGCAAAGTAGTCATGTCAAGAATTATTTTTAAATTCTTAAAACTATCCAAACACAAAATATTTCGTCACTGCAAATAGTTCTCTTGCAAAAAGTGCCGGAAAAACCAAAGGTGGCGTAGAAACGCTGATTCCCCATGCCGTAAGTCCATTTTGTTTTGCAATCAAAAGTGCACGATACAGATGATAATCATCGGTAAGAAGCAAGACTTCTTTACTCGGAAGATTATTTTCTAAAAGTACTTTTTGGGCATAAAAAAGATTCTGTTCCGTATTAACCGATCGATTTTCCAAAAGAATTCGATCCGGCTTTATTCCTCTTTCAAGTAATTTTTCTCTGATCACTTCGGCTTCCATAACTTCTTCTCCAGTTCCCTTCCCGCCGCAGGCAACTGCAACAGAGTTTGGGTGCGATAAAAGCCAGTCTGCCGCTGTATCAATACGCTTTTGTAAATCTGCGCTCGGTTTTGTACCGTCGACTTTACTGCCAAGAATCAGAACGGGCAAATTTTCTTTTTCTGTCAGAATCTCCGGTTCTGCTCTGCTAATGAAAAAGCTTAACGCGATACACCAACAGATTCCGGTAGCAAAGAGACCGAGCAATCCATAAAATAGGATACGTCTTTTTCTTTTGGCACAGACAAATTGGAACACTTTTTCCCAGAAAATACAAACTGTTAGTCCAACCATTCCAAGTGCCAGGAAGCATAGGCTTCCTGCATTCCATGTGCGAAAGAAAAGCGGAATTATCATTAGAATTGTAAGCGCTGCAAAAATGACGCCTAATCCCAAGCGAGTAATTCTCTCAAGTTTATTCTTTTTCATTTGGTTCATATAAATTCCTTTTTGAGTTTATTATTTTGTTTAATATTTAGTATAACACAGCAATTACAATAAAAAAGAATATCTGTGCTCTCATTTTTCTTCAAAAAAATACGCTGCAAGAACTTGCTATTCATATACAAAACCAGTATAATTAAGTTTATCGCATTTACGTGCGAAAATCTTTATTTTGACACATTGGAGGTAGACAAAGACATGAAACGCGTGTATAACTTTTCCGCTGGTCCTTCCATGCTCCCTGAGGAAGTTCTCCGCCACGCAGCCGATGAAATGATGGATTACAAGGGCTGCGGCCAGTCAGTGATGGAGATGTCCCATCGATCTAAAATCT
>DIQY01000097.1:6553-6716 GCA_002424295.1 Ruminococcaceae bacterium UBA5450
AGCCGATGAAATGATGGATTACAAAGGCTGCGGTCAGTCAGTGATGGAGATGTCTCATCGATCTAAAACCTTCCAGAGCATCATCGACAGCGCGGAGAGTCTCCTCCGTGAAGTCATGAATATTCCGGACAATTATAAAGTGCTGTTCCTACAGGGCGGCGGT
>DIQY01000086.1 GCA_002424295.1 Ruminococcaceae bacterium UBA5450
CATGGGTTTATGATACGGAAGTTAAGCCCATAGGAGAAATCGCAGAAGACGGAGGGCTTGTGACGATTCGTTCGCAGAAGGGAAGTTTCCTGGGGACAGGCTTTTATAATTCACACAGCAAAATTCGGGTACGGGTGCTTTCGAGAAATGCAAATGATGAGATCAATGAAAACTTTTTTGCCCGCCGTCTGCGCTATGCCTGGGAATATCGAAAAAGTATTATGAAAGCGGAAGATTTAGATGCCTGCCGCATTATTTTCGGAGAAGCGGATCAGATGCCTGGCCTGACAGTTGATAAATTTCATGATATTTTAGTTACCCAGACGTTATGCCTTGGAATGGAAAAATGGAAGCCGGTTATTTTTGAAGCGCTTTATCAGATACTAAAAGACGACGGAGTCGAAATTCGCGGAATTTTCGAACGCAATGATGTAGGAATTCGCGAGCTGGAAGGGATGGAGCAGGGAAAAGGATTTTATCCTTTACAGGGGGTGGAGATCCCGTCTTCCTGTGAAGTTTCTATTGTGGAAAATGGGATTCGTTATTTTGTGGATTTCGAAAACGGACAGAAAACGGGATTCTTTTTGGATCAGAAGTATAATCGACGCGCAGTTGCAGAAATTGCAAAAGATAAGAGAGTGCTGGACTGCTTTACCCATACAGGTTCATTTGGTCTGAATGCTGCTAAGGGCGGAGCACAGTATGTTCATGCGGTCGATATCAGTGATGATGCGATTAAAATGGCGCAAAGAAATGCAAAAGAAAATCATCTGGACTCTAAAATGAGTTTTGAAACGGCAAATGTTTTTGATTTGCTTTCCAGCCTTACGCCAAAACAGTATGATTTTATTATTTTGGACCCGCCTGCATTTACAAAGAGCCGTAAGACAGTAGAACATGCAGCGCACGGTTATTTAGAGATCAACGAACGTGCAATGAAGCTTTTGCCTCGCGGAGGATATCTTGCAACCTGTTCCTGCTCTCATTTTATGACGGATGAACTGTTCCGGAAAATGCTGCGGGAGGCGTCGTCAAGAGCTTGCGTCTCTCTGCGCCAGATTGAAGAAAGGCAGCAGGGACCGGATCATCCGATTCTGTGGAATGTTCCCGAAACAGACTACCTAAAATTCTATTTATTTCAGGTAGTCTAAACGAAAGGAGGAGCATACATGCCGTTTGAAACCATGTGGCAGGATTTCCTTTTATGGTTACAAGGAGCACTGCCAAGACTGATCGGTGCACTTCTGATCTTTGCAATCGGCTGGAAACTCAGCGACTGGCTGATTCAGATCGGAAAGCGTATGCTGAATCGCACCGGCGTAGAGACCGGCTTTGTCACGTTTGTAGGTTCTTTATTGAAAATTTTGTTGAAAGTAATCGTTGTGATTGCTGTATTGGATCAACTAAATGTCAATGTCAGTGCAATCGTGGCGGCAGTCGGTGCCGCCGGAGTGACTGCTGCCCTGGCTTTAAAAGATAATCTTAGCAATGTTGCCTGTGGAGCGCAGATTATTTTGACAAAGCCTTTTAAAGTGGGAGATTATATTGCCCTTAACAGTACAGAGGGAACTGTTATGCGGATTGAGATGATGTTTACCGTTTTGAAGACCGCCGATAATCGAGAAGTTGTGATTCCTAATTCTACTTTAACGGCGGCTGTGATTACAAATTATACCGCGATGGAAAATCGCATGCTTGATCTCACCTATGGAATTTCTTATCAAGACGATTTGTTGGCGGCAAAAGCAGTGCTGCAGAAATTGGCAGAGGAGAATCCAAAAATCTTGAAAGAGCCGGCGCCGATGGTAGTAGTACGAGAGCATGGAGCAAGTGCTGTGCGCCTGCTTCTTCGTGTTTGGTGCAAAACTGCCGATTATTGGCCGCTGTACTATGAGATGCAGGAACAAGTCAAATTGGCGTTTGATCGTGCTGGGCTTACTATTCCATTTGACCAAGTTGATGTTCATCTGAAAGATGAAGTAAAAGAGCATCATCAAGGCGAATAATTCTTAGCAAATCATACAAATGTTTACTAAATATAATAGCTAAATTTACAAAAATTGAGCAGGTATACAAAATGACTGGAAGTCATCTGAAAAAGATTGACTTTCAGTCATTTTTTGCATATACTAAAACACGGTAAATGACTAACGGTCATTTTTGGGAAGGAGGGATTAGGTTGCAGAGCAAAATTGAGGATAAAAAAAAGCAAAAGAAAAGTAATTTGGAAAGAGCGGCTTATGAACTTTTTGCAGAAAAAGGGATTTCCGGAATTTCGGTAGATGAGATTGTAAAACGGGCCAAAGTGGCAAAAGGAACGTTTTATCTTTATTTTCACGATAAAACGGAATTGCTTAATAAGGTAATCATTCTTTACAGCACCGAAATTATTCATTCCGCAATGGTTCGCGCGCAGCAGCAAAATATAGAAAGCTGCGTGGAACGAATCATTTTTTTGGTAGATGATATTATTGAGCGCTTTAAAAGGGATCCTGAAATTTTAAAGATTATTAATAAAAACCTTTCAGAGGGACTTTTAAATCCAACTCTGCTTTCTGCGCAGGCGAAAGAAAACCAGACGATGGAAGAACTGCTGGCGGCTTATACGGCAAATATGAAGAAGGAAAAGTTTAGCGCACAGGAATCTTTTCAACTGCTTTATATGATTATCGAACTAGTGGCTCAAGTCAGTTATCATGCGATTTTGCGCAGGCAGCCCACCGACATTGATCATCTAAAACCGATTCTTTATGAATCGATTCGAAAAATACTTCGCAGATAAATAAAAGGAGGAATGAAAATGCAGCGATTTGCAAAATGGATTGTGCATCATAGGAGAGCCATTGTAATTCTTGCAGTTCTGCTACTAATCCCATCAGTCATCGGATACAGCAAGACTTTTGTAAATTATGATATTTTGTCTTATCTTCCAGAGAATCTGGACTCTATGATTGGCCAGAAATATTTGGATGAAGATTTTAATATGGGAAGTTCCGCTATGCTGGTAGTTGATAATATGGAGGATAAAGATGTTGTCAACTTAAAAAATCAAATTAAAGAAGTCCCCGGTGTCCATAAAGTGATCTGGGCAGATGATATTAAGGATACTTCAATCCCAAACGAGGTTCTGCCGGATGATTTTAAAAAAATCTTTTATAGCGATACCGGTACCATGATGATCATTTCCTTTGAAGACAGCGCCGCGTCGCCAAGTACTTTTCAGGCGATTGCACAGATTCGCTCGATTTCAAATAAAAATTGCTTTTTAGCTGGTATGACGGCAATCGTCAAGGATACCAAAGATATTGTTGAAACAGAAATGCCAAAATATGTTCTTGTCGCAGTGCTGCTCAGTATGGTAGTCCTTTTTCTCTCCCTGGAGAGCACCGTTGTACCGTTAATTTTTATGTTGGGCATCGTTTTTCCGATTATTTATAATTTTGGCAGCAATGCTTTTCTCGGTCAGATTTCTTATATCACCCAAGCGTTGGCAGCAGTCCTCCAATTAGGGGTAACGATGGACTTTTCCATTTTCCTTCTGCACCGTTATAACGAAGAGTGTACAAAACAGCCTGACCGAGAAAGTGCGATGGCTACAGCAATTGTTGCAACCTTTAATTCCATTACAGGCAGTAGCCTGACAACGATTGCAGGGTTCCTTGCACTTTGTACCATGAGCCTTAAATTGGGAGCCGACATTGGCATCGTGATGGCGAAAGGCGTGCTTTTAGGTGTGATTAGTACGCTTACCATTTTGCCGTCGCTTTTGATGACATTTGATCACGCCATCGGTAAGTATAGGCACCCCGTGCTGATTCATGAAACAAAGAAAATTCCGCAGTTTATCGTAGATCATCATAAAGGAATTTTGGTCGTCTTTATTTTGTTGCTGATTCCATTCTCAGTGGCACAGGGAAAAGTGAGCCAGTATTATGCGCTGGATCAGACTCTGCCGCAGGATTTAAACTCTATCGTCAGCACCAATAAGCTCAAAAAAGATTTTAAGATGGATACCACTCACTTTGTATTAGTCAGCGATCAGCTGGACGATTATAAAATCAAGAATTTGACCGAAGAACTGCAAAATGTTGATGGCGTTAATGAAGCACTTTCCTATGAAAAATATGTAGGCGGTGGAATTCCCACAGCATTTGAGCCAGCGTCTATTCAGGAGACATTCAACCAAGGCGGCCATAAAATGATTTTAGTCAACAGCCTTTATAAAGCAGGCAGCGACCAATGCAATGCACAGCTTGATGAGATGAAAAAAATTGCCAAGTCCTATGATGCGGATGCTGTGATCGCGGGCGAAGGCGCTATGACCAAAGACCTGGTTCGGGTCGCTGATATTGATTTTAAAAATGTCAGTGTTGTTTCGATTCTTGCAGTGTTCCTCATTATTTTGATTTCATTTAAATCAATTTCAATTCCAATTCTTTTGGTCGCAGCAATTGAATTTGCAATTACCGTCAATATGGGCATTCCGTATTTTACCGGAACTGTTATCCCGTTTATTGCGAGCATCGTGATCGGGACCATTCAGTTGGGTGCAACAATTGATTACGCAATCCTAATGACGAATCGATTCCGTGAAGAGCTCAATAACGGCAGTATGCCGGAGCAGGCAATGCTGACGGCAGTTACAAAATGTTCTACTTCCATACTGACGAGCGGTCTGACCTTCTTCTCAGCGACTCTGGGCGTGGTACTTGTTTCCAGAGTGGATCTAATCAAGAGCCTCTGCTCTATGCTGGCACGCGGCGCGCTGATTAGTATGGTAACGATTATATTTGTTTTGCCGGCCATTTTGCTTTTGTTTAACAAAGTGATTGAAAAAACCAGTTATCACTGGATTCAGAATAAGACTAATTCAAAGGAGATTGAGACAGCATGAAAAAACAAGTGATGATGAAACTGATCTGTATTGCATTATGTGCTTCTCTGGTGAC
>DIQY01000105.1:0-4091 GCA_002424295.1 Ruminococcaceae bacterium UBA5450
TTGAAGGATATGAGTTCATAATGATTACCTCTTTTTTACAATTTTTTGTTCTTCATGTATATGCAAGCACTTAAACTTATTCAGAAATAACATTTCATGGCTTCGTTTTAGCTTTTCGCAAAAAGTCATTGGCATCTGTTCTTCCCTAGTCTACAATTTAAAATTAATAATAATGGCGTTGCGGGTGTTTTCCTGTAGCGCCTTTTTTATATATTTGCCTCTGCCGCTTTAGAGCAAGGTGAAAAAGTCTTAAAGTTTTATCTTGGTATCTTTCTCAATTTACAAAATCATTTCTTAAGATTTAAAATCAAAATACAGGAACGATGTCAACTAATAGATTCCCAAATTATTTGAAAAGCTGGCGTTTCATAACATTGTTATGATTATTGTGTAGCAGTAATTAACAAGTACTTGCAGTTATCAACAATATTTATTTTGTTTCAAATCATAAATTTCCGCAGTGAGATTTTTCTTATAAATTATGATATAATATCTAAAAAAGTATTTTAGATTGCAAGATTGTGAAAAGACGTGAGTTATAATGGGTATTTCTAAATTGAAGCGGTATGCAAACCGCCCTATGATAGATTTTCTGATAATGGTTCTGGCATTAACGGCAGCCACTTTGCTTTCCATGCTTTTTCGTGCAACCGGCTTTTCCGAAAATAATATTGTAGTAATCTATATTTTGTCGGTACTGATGGTAGCACGTTATACCAAAGGCTACATATGTGGAATTACAGCGTCGGTCATTGGAATGTTCTGCTTTAACTTTTTCTTTACAGAACCCTATCATACCTTCAATGTTAATAATAAAAGTTACATTGCTACTTTTGCCGTTATGCTGATTGCTTCCATCTTAACAAGCACACTGACTTCCAAAATTCTGCATTCCTCTAAAGAGGCCAAACTTCATGAAAAGCAGTCAAATATGCTTTATCAGATTACCAGCTCTCTTGCAAAAGCCTCCAGTGTTTCCGATGTTGCTACCGTGTCTGTACAAAGCCTGTCCAACCTTCTTGACTGTGATGTTTGCTGCCTTACGGCTAATTCGGATGGGCAGTTTTTAAAGGAATACAGCATAAAACAGGGAGAACGCAGTGTTCATGTATGCAGTCTGACAAATGGAGAGGAAAAATCTATCATTCAGAACAATAACATTCTCCCGATTGCGGATCAAAGTCATCAGTATGGCCTGATCTGTCTCCCGAAAAGCTGCATTTCAGAAGAGGATAAACAAGAAAAGCTGCTTTCGTCGATCTCTACGCAAATTTTCGTTGCGATGGAACGGGAACGCCTTTCGGACGAAAAAGAAATGGCAAAAGACGAAGCCGAACGCGAAAAATTTAAAAGCGATCTGCTTCGTTCAATTTCTCACGACTTACGAACCCCTCTTGCTGGAATTTCCGGTGCCGCCGAAATGCTTCTGTACAGTCTGAAGGAAGAGGAAAACCGGAATCTGGCGCAGGGAATATACAACGATTCGAACTGGCTTACGCAAATGGTTGAAAACATTTTGAGCTTGACAAAGATTCAGGAGGGAAAACTGCTCGTCAAAAAGCGGCCCGAAGTGGTGGAGGAAATTGTAGGAGAAGCGGTCGGTCGCGCTTCAAAGTATGCTGATGAACACACCATAGAGGTTGAAATACCCGACAAAGTGCTTTTTGTTCCAATGGATGGGAAACTGATTGAGCAAGTCTTGATTAATCTTATCGATAATGCGGTCAAGCACACTCCCTCTGATGGTCATATCAAAGTTATGGTAAAACCAGAGGCAGAAAAAGTATGGTTCTATGTAACAGATGATGGAACGGGTATGAATCCAGACGATCTGCCGAAAATTTTCAACCTTTTCTATAAGGCTGACGGGCTGCAGTCCGATTCAAACCGCGGCATCGGGCTGGGTCTTGCTATCTGCAAGGCGATCGTGAACGCGCACGGCGGCAAAATCTATGCGAACAACAACAAAGGCGGCGGCGCTGAAATTCACTTCTATCTGCCGCTTGAAGGGGGAACCCATTTTGGACAATAACAAATTATTTCTTGTTGTGGAAGATGACAAGCAAATCCGGTCTTTTATCCGTTTTTCCCTAAAAACCCAAAATTACCGTTCCATAGAGGCGACAAACGGGAAAGAAGCCTTAAATGCAATTGTAACCAAACATCCGGACATCATCATCCTTGATTTAGGCCTACCGGATATGGACGGCCTTTCCATCATTAAGCAAGTGCGTTCCTTTTCTGACCTGCCGATTATTGTGGTTTCCGCACGCGACCAGGACCAGGAAAAGATCGAGGCACTAGACGCGGGGGCCGATGATTATTTAACTAAGCCATTCAGCATCAATGAACTGCTCGCACGGTTAAGGGTAATTCTTCGTCATTCTAAAAGCGAAAACGTAAGCACACCACAAGTTTACAATGTGGATGATCTAGAAGTAGACCTTGTGAAACATCGCGTTCTGCTTTCTGGTGAAGAAATCCATTTTACTCCGATGGAATTCAGTATTCTTGCCTTGCTTGTAAAAAATGCTGGAAAAGTGCTTACTCACAGCTACATTCTGAAAGAAGTCTGGGGTTCTTATTTGGAAAGCGATGCGCAATCATTGCGTGTATTTATGGCAAATATCCGCCGAAAACTCGAAAAGGATCCTACAAAGCCACATTATATTTTTACGGAAGTCGGCATCGGTTATCGCTTTACCAACGAATAACTCTCTTCGGAAAAAGTCAGTTTCAAAATACGACAACATCCAACGGACGGCCCTGTATCCAGGTCTTTAAGAAAATCGTGGTGCGTTTGTCTAGGCTGCCCGTTGGGCAGTCCACATTTTTTGACGGCTTTTTTGCTTTATTTATACAATCTTTATACCCCTCTCTTGATCTTAACACCGGCTTTACACCTGCTGTGTTACTATAATCAGCGGAAGGGAGGACTCCTGATGAAATTGTTTAAAAAAGAAAATCATAGGAACATCGTTATCGTCGGCTGCGGACGTTTGGGCTCTGCGCTTGCCTCAAATTTGTCTGATCAAAATGAAAATGTACTGATCGTGGACTGCAATGAGGAATCGCTGGAAACCCTGCCACAAACCTACGGTGGATTTTCCCTGGAGGGAGACGGCACCGACACCGATATTTTGAAACTTGCCGGAATTCAAAAAGCCGACATCTTGATTGCCGCCACAGGCGATGACAATACCAATATCATGATCGCGCAGATTGCCAAAGAATGTTTTGGCGTTAAAACCGTGGTGGCAAGAGTTGACGACACTTCCAGTGACGCTGTTTGCAGTCCGATAGGGATCATGGCAATCTCCCCCGCACTGCTTCTGTTTAATGAATTTAAAAAAGTTCTGGGGAAAAACGAGGAATCCACATGAATATATTATTGGTTGAAGGAAATCAAAAAACCAAGTTTCTGATAAAAGCACTCCAAACCAACGATCATCATGTGGTGGTGGTTGGTCAGGATTACAGTTGGTGTAAAACGCTTGCGGACACTTTTGAGATAACCGCCATATGCGGCGATGGAACAAAACCATACATATTAAAAGACGCGCAGGCGAACAAGATGGACATTGTTATTGCTCTCGGCGATGAAGACTCAGCCAACCTGATTGTATGTGAACTTGCAAAAACACAGTTTCATGTCAAAAACGTCTATGCCGTTATTAACGATCCGAAAAATGCGGACTTATTTAAAAAATTAGGTGTGGACAAATGCGTGAGTACCGTCCAGCTTTTTGCTGAAATGGTCGAGCAAGAGTCCATAGAGGATAATATTAAGAAATATCTTCCAATTGAAAATGGCCGGGTTGTCATCTGCGAAGTGATACTGGATGAAAAGTCACCCGCCCTGAACAAAAAGCTATGGGAAATTGGATTTCCTCCGCAAAGCATGATTAGCTGCGTGATAAGAGGAGAGCAAACGATTATTCCACAGGGAAACACCAAGCTGTCTGCTGGTGACAAAGCAATCGTAATTTCCTCTTCGGAAGTGGTGAATCAGGTACTTTCCATCCTAACATTAAAGAAAAGCAAACGATAATTAGCCGGCTTACGGCAAAGCAAAAGTATAGGGCCTCCGA
>DIQY01000105.1:4289-17080 GCA_002424295.1 Ruminococcaceae bacterium UBA5450
TCGGAGGCCCTATACTTTTGCTTTCAATTTATTTGCTCATCATGAATACGTTTTTTTAGTAAAAGGACAACAGCCGCGGCACAGACGGTAAGCAGAACTGCCGTTATCACTTTAGGCAAAGGAACAGATTCCTTTACCGGTTCCCCGGCTTTTACAATTTGTACACTCTCACCATGAATATCTGTTTCACCCCCGTCTTCCGAGCAGGCTCTGTTAAAGATTCCAATAACTTTGATGGTATCGCCTTTATTTTTATAATCGCCGTAATGAGTGATTTGCCGTGCATCAGCCGTTTTCAGCTTGATCCCTATCGCGTTAGTTCCGTCGTTGATGTTTACCCAGCTGTATTCCCCTCTGTTTAGCATTTCCCCGATCGCCTCACCCTGCACGGTGACTTCCGTTTTGTCAAGCACCTTGGCGTTCTCAATAAGGCTGTTGATCTCTACTGTCTCCGCGGCAAATGCACTTGTTGAAAAGGGGATCAGTATTAAAATGGTTAAGACAAACGCTTGAATGATTTTTCGCATAGCTTTTTAATTCCTCCACCGGCATAGCCGATTAATGCAAAAACAGAAAGGAACTCCAGCCTTCCCATATACATAGCAATAATATCATAAATTTTTAAAGCCATCGGCATTGGCGATGCCGTGACGCCGATCGAAAGGCCCACGTTTCCAGTCACAGAAGCGGCTTCAAACGCGGAATCCGCAAGAGGATATCCGCAGAATGTTCCAATCAGCGTACCTGTACCGAACAAAACCATATAGCAAATTATAATGAGAGCGGATGACCTCACAATACTGTCATCCAAAATATGTTCTTTTATATAATGAAATTTATAAACTTTCATGTTTCGTTCGGAATGCAGAAGCTTTTTTACATCCATAATCAAGCCTTTGAATACAACGCCGACCCTAAGCGCCTTGAATCCGCCCGCGGTAGAACATGCGGAACCGCCGATCAGCATCACGATAATCATGATCAGAATGCCAAAATCTCCCCATTCCAAAGCGAACTGCCTTGCATAGATACTGCCAAAGCCCGTCGTAGTATGTGCCGACAAAACATTATAGATGATCCTCCTGAACGCAGATACAGCGTCCGGATACACATTCAGCTTCATCAGCCAAAACAGCGCCAGCATACAGGCCACAAAACTGGTGACAAAAAAGCTCTGGGTTTCAATGTTTTTAACAAATTCTTTCCTTTTGCCTTGCCAGATGGCATAATGAAGGCCAAAGTTAAATGAACCGAGAATAAAAATGACCATGGTAATCGTTTCATAAGACAAACTATGGTAATACATAATGTTTTGCGTCATTGGAGCAAAACCACCCGTGCTCCATGAAGACTCAAACATATACAGCCCATGCAGGAACGCAGACACCGGTTTTAGCCCAATAATCATTCCGTCGATCCACAGGCTCACTGTGCCGATCACCAGATAAATCATACTGATCTTCCAGATAATTCTGGCTGTTCCTTTTACATTCGGCACCAGTTCTATATCTTTTCCCTCTCCCACATAAAACTTATAGGCCCCGCTTGCTTCTTTTACCATGAAGGTAAGGGCAAGCACCACCATTCCCTGCCCTCCGATGAAGGTAAGCATATGCCTCCACATGTTTAATCCGGAAGAAAGATGGTCAAGGTCCTGTGTAAGCACAAGCCCCGTTGTAGTAAAACCGCTCATTACGTCAAAGCAGGCATCCAAAAAAGAATTGACATGCCCGCTTAAATAGTATGGGATCGCGCAGAGCATCATTAATATAATCCAAGAAAGCGACGCTACTACAAAGCCGTGTTTCCATTGGACACTGACATGATTTTGCCGTGTATGTCTGCCTAACAAAATCAAAGCCGCACCTACCAATACGGATACGGCCATACTGACTACAAAGTCCAGGAAAGGATTCCACTCCGCAAAAATAAGAGCTGTGATGATTGGAATCATCATCAGGAATGCAACTCCAAGGATAATGCAGCCTGTGTAATAACAGATAATTTCAGCACTCGATACGTTCTTTTCCGCCATTTTTCTTTTCACCTCATTATAATTACCGTCAAGATGAAAAGAACAGCCACATAGGCCAAAACTCCAAGCAGTTCGGACCCAAGGCCGAAGAGTTCAACTTTATTTCGACGCATATTTTGTTCCCCTATTATGTAAATGATTCATGAGGTCAGTCAAAACAGGATGATTGGTGATTAATAAAACTTTATCATCTTTTTCGATCTGTGTATTGCCCCGCGGATAGATCACCTTTTCGTCATGCAAAACAGAAATAATCACGCATTCCTCGGGAAGTTTAAGCTCTTTTACCTTACAGCCACACCATGGATTTTCGGCATTGATGGTTATTTCCGCCAAGACCATAGCTCCCCGTCCCAAAGTTTGAATAATGCGGCAGTCTTCCCTCGCAAGTTCATATTCAATCATGTTGGCGATAACTTCCGTGCTGCATACAATCCGGCTGATGCCGAGTGCCTTAAACATTTCGATATTTTTGGGATTGTTTACACGGGCAATCGTTTTTTGAATGTTAAAACTGATTTTTGCAATTTGACAAATGACCAGATTTTCTTCATCAGTGCCCGTCACGGCGGCAACGATTTCCGCATCTTTGATTCCGGCATCATTTAAAACATCCAGATCCGTGCCGTCTCCACAGATAACCTCTGCGTCCAATTCGTCGGAGATCTTTATACAGGTGTTTTTATCCCTCTCGACGAGTATTACCTGATAATTTCTTTCCTTCAGAGTCTTAAACAGATTGTATCCGATTTTTCCCCCGCCGATAATTATTGATTCCATATTGGTATCTCCCTTGAAAATGATTGGACCAGTTTTTCCTTGTTCTTTTTCGGGATCGTGCATATTATCTTGTCGCCGTACTCGACTTGTTCCTCTTTTTTGGGAAGAAAAACATGACCGCATCTGATGATGCCCGAAATAATGCAGGAATATTTTTCTTCGATGCCTCGAACAGAACCCGGCTTACCTTTGCCGATGAACAGCTCAATGATGTCGTACTCTTTATCCTGTGCCGAAACAATATTGAGACTTCTCGCCGTCAGCTGACTAATCAAAATTTCAACGCCCAGCTGCACGGGACTGATGGTTTCAAGGTTCAGCTTTTGGTAAATATATTCCCTATTGGGGTCATTTACACGCGCAATAATTTTGGGGACATGATAAATTTCTTTTGCAACAAGCGCCACCGTAATATTGATATTATCGTCCGAAGTTACGGCCAGCAAAGCGTCCGCCTGCCGAATACCGCCATTTTCAAGATTGTCGCTGTCAAATTCGATGCCTTTTATTCTTTGCCCGTTGAACCCACTTCCTAAATTGTTCAGTCTGTCGCCGTCCCTATCGATAATACATACGTTGTGCCCTAGATTAGACAGTTCCGTCGCCAAATTGCTTCCTAGCCTTCCGCATCCAATTACGATTATGTACATATTCCACCTCTGTTATTTCACCGCAAAAGCAGTTGCTTTTTTAACCAGAGAAACATATCATCTTCTGACTTTATATTTCTCCTCGCTTTTGTTCGCATTAAAGACTATCATTATTTTTATAAAGATAGTGTTAAGATACATGAAGGCGGTATTAATACTCTATAAAGACCGGGCAAAGCTGAATTTTTGTCGGCAATAAACCTCCACTTCCCAGCAAAAGGCGGACGATGCAAAATCCTGACACTGCTATATTAGCGTGGATTACGCGGTGGAACAGTTTTTGATTTTTGCTATGATCCGTTGGAAAGCACCTTATTCCTGTCAATCTTCTTCGGTCAGTAGGAAAACCAAGGAGAAGGTCCAATCACCGTTTTTTGAGTGCTTTCCGAAGCGAATAGAGGTCGTCAGAACAAGTCTCACGACCTCTATTTTGATATGCTTATAAATTGACCTTTTTTCAAAATGAGAATCATCAGAACTATAATAGCCTTGTACAAACTGGAATGGGAAGCGCCTATGGAGGAAAATGGAAACCAAACCCAAACAAACCGGGTGATCAACGCCTTGTGGGCAATCCAGGCGATATAAATAAAGATGGATACAGGGAGACACATATAGGTGATGATGGGTTAGGCGACAGAGAACGACATAATACAGATCATGACAACCCGAGAGACCATACCAAACCTCATGATCATATCATAACGTGGGAAAACAATCATCCAAACTTTAGTAAACCAATTAATTACCCGGACGGCGCTCCGGAATTCAAAAAATACGGAGGCTATTTTTATATGGGCGGAAAGATTATCCAAGGGAACACCCCGGAGCAGAATCGTTTTGTCAGTATCAGTGATTTCAAGTGGTGTATGAGTTGCGGTGGCGAAGTGGAATTCATATGGGAGGGTACAACATATACGATTACCTATCCTGAAGGGAAAATCAATATCAGTGAAGCCAATAAGTTAGAAACAGAAAAATGGTGTAACTCCGCCGACGAAGTACTGGAATACATGGTCGGTAAAGACCGGCTACGCGATGTGATTACGAAAGTCACAGTGATCGACCGTACCATTTAATTGTTTCATTCAAAAGCTGAGCAAATTACACCCTGACAAAAGTCATTTTATTCCGCACCCACACGAACAAATTGGCTTTCTTTCTCAATAGGATTTGACCATTATTCTTCAAAAAATTAAACGGGCACTTCTTTAGTGCCCGTTTAATTTGGAATAGCAACCCTTGTTACACGGTGAGTAGAGTGACCCCAAAAGGGGAATGCCTTTGGCACCACGAATTTGCATCAATTTTGACCGAAGCTGAATAATAATTGTGAAATTTAGAAAAATTTTGTATAATAAAAGTTATGATAATATAATTATATGTAAAATTAATAACAAGTTGACCTATTGCAACTTGTTATTGCAATTTGGTATTGATTGGAACACTGACTTTAATTTGATAACAATTTTTTATTTTAATGGCTTTAATAAGCACTTGAATTCTCCGCTATAATGCTTTTTCCAAATTCCTTTTGGCATATAAAAACACCCCAATTGTTGGACAGTATGGTATACTGTCCAACAATTGGGGTGCAGTTCACTTATATCTATATTGAATTTCGATGAACTTTAATGAAAATCATTCCATGATATCACTGGCGAAGTAGTGATCCAACACCTGAGAAATTTGGCTACGGCACAAATTATAAACACAAATAAATGTCATTCTTTCAGAGTGTCGTTAGACGGTTGCCTTTGATTTCCTCGGCACTCCATTTAATTAGTGCAAACTTGCCACCTGCATGTTTATCGACACGATTAATCCATTCAATTTCATGTGCAGCCTTTGCCGCCAGCATGGGGTTAGTCGTGTTCGTACCATACAAAGATTGATTGACAATCCACCATTTTGCAGAAATATCCGCTCGTTTTAAATCTTCCTCTAAACGAAGCGACTCATATACAGGAGTCGCTTCTGGCAAAGTCACAATCAAAACTTCGGTTTCATTAGATTTAAGCCTTGGAAGAAGTCGTCTTACTGACTCCGGAATTTCTCCTTTGGTCCGCTTAATTTCGTGGTTGTAGCTTTGTGTGGATTCCAGCAACAGTAAAGTGTGTCCGGTGGGTGCAGTGTCAATTACAACGACCTGATCGTCAGCTTTTTCCACGATCTCTGCAAAAGCACGGAACACAGCTATTTCTTGTGTGCAAGGAGAACGTAAATCTTCCTGTATATAGGCCATATCTTCATCACTCATCCCCGACTCGCGGGCTTTATTCAGCACTTCGGACTGATACTTTTTCAGTTCTTTATTTTCATCAATATGGCTCATGGAAATGCCACTTGTTTCGTCCAGCACAAGTTTTAAGTGTGCCGCTGGATCAGTCGTGGTCAAATGAACTTTTTTCCCGCGCTTTGCAAGACCCAGCGCCACTGCAGCGGCAACCGTGGTTTTTCCTACACCACCTTTTCCCATTGTGAAGATAACACGCTTGCCCTCTGCCGCCAGCTCATCTATGATATCATTCAACGTAAAAACATGAGAAGCATGCAGTTTTTCCGTACATTTGGTCACATGGTCGGCATTCAACAAAGCACGTACGTTTTCAAGTCCAGTCACATTATAGGCCCTCAGCGGCACCATGCTAAGCGGTAACGTCTTCAAACTTTCCGGCATCGCATTAAGCGCCGCTTGTTGCTTTTCATACAAGCTGGAAGAAAGCGTGTCGCTGTACTCTGTCAATACGCCGTTGACAACTAACATTTGATTACGAATTCCAAGTGTGGAAAGCTCACCAGAGGCCCGTGCAGCTTCTTTAAACGGAGCTGTTTCCGGACGCGTCACAAGAATTAGTGTAGTCAAATTCCCATCGGCCAAAGTTTCTACCGCCTGCTTATAAATTGCTTTTTTACTCTCCAATCCGGAAAGCTGCCCTAAGCAGGATGCACCATGCGTGCTTTCACTAATAAAATTACTCCATGCAGACGGAAGCTGGAGCATACGCAAAGTGTGACCGGTAGGTGCGGTGTCAAAAATGATATGGTCGTATTCCTGCTGGATTTTTCCATTTGTAATAAAATTTGAGAATTCGTTAAATGCTGCAATCTCTACGGTACATGAACCGGAAAGCTGTTCTTCCATGTTAGTCAAAACCGCAGCCGGCAGCTTACCGCGGTAAGGAGCGATGACGCTTTCCCGATATTCGGCAGCGGCTTGTGTGGGATCCAGATTTGCTACAACCAAGTTCGGTACATCAGGGATTGGAGTTCCTTTGTTTGTCAATTCCATAGAAAAAACGTCTTGCAAATTTGAAGCAGGGTCGGTACTGATTAACAGTACCTTCTTCCCACTATCTGCCAGTGATACAGCTGTAGCGCAGGCCACGCTGGTTTTTCCTACCCCACCCTTACCCGTATAAAAAAGGTACTTTGTAAGTTTGATAGTCTGAGGATCAAAAATATTCATTTCAGCAACAGCCTCCCTTGCAGCAGCAGCCACCATTTCTTTTTGGATTTCCCGAAGATTTCCCCAGCAGATCAGAAGGAAGACCCAGCCACTTTGTAAATTCTGCATTGGTAGGGTATCTGCCGGTCAGAACAATTTTTCCGTCCAATACAGCAATCGGTAAACCATCCGGCCCTTTAGCGTTGATAAAGTCATTAACAACCTTATTGTTTACAAACTCCTTCGGAGCATTGTTGAGGTTAAAGCGTCCAATCGTTATGCCATGCTTTTTCAACGTTTCAATCACTGTAGAAATACGGAGCAGTTCCGGGTCAACCCCGACACCGCAAAGTCCGGTAGAACAGCACATGGCAGGTTCAAAAATTTGCATTGTTTTCATAAAAATACACTCCTTATTAATTTGTTTTAATTTTTTGGGAACCAATGTTGTGTTTTATTTGCTATCTTGACTAAAAGAAGCATGACTGGTACTTCGGTTAAAACGCCTACGGTAGTGGCAAGCGCAGCGGCAGAACTCGTGCCGAAAAGAGAGATTGCCACAGCAACAGATAACTCAAAGAAATTGGACGCACCAATCATTCCGGCCGGTGCAGAAATAGAATACGGCAACTTCAAAAGCCAAGCGGCAAAATAAGCAATGAAAAAGATAAAAAACGTCTGAATAACCAGTGGCACAGCAATTAATACAATGTGCAGCGGATTACGAATAATCGTTTCTCCTTGAAATGAGAATACCAACACCAGCGTTAGTAATAGCCCGATTGTCGTTACTCCATCAAATTTTTCAACAAATGTGTTATTAAAATATTCTAAGCCTTTTTTCCTAAGCACCAGTGTCCGGGTTAGTATCCCTCCAACCAGAGGAATTACTACAAATAGCACCACCGATAAAAACAATGTGTCCCAAGGCACCTCAACATTGGAAACGCCCAACAGGAATTTTACAATCGGAACAAATGCCACCAAAATAATTAGGTCATTGGTTGCTACCTGCACCACTGTATAAGCTGGGTTCCCTTTCGTGAGCGTACTCCAAACAAATACCATCGCTGTACAAGGAGCCGCACCTAACAATACAGCACCTGCCAGATATTCTGTTGCAAGTTCCGGCGCAATAAACGCTTTAAAGACTACAAAGAAAAAGAAGGAAGCGATTGCATACATCGTAAATGGCTTAATGAGCCAATTTGCAATCCATGTGACAAATAAACCTTTTGGATTCTTACCGACATCTTTAATGCTCTGAAAATCGACTTTCATCATCATAGGGTAAATCATCAGCCAAATAAGGACTGCCATAGGGATAG
Organism: Ruminococcaceae bacterium UBA5450; assembly: GCA_002424295.1. Lineage (GTDB taxonomy): Bacteria > Bacillota > Clostridia > Oscillospirales > Acutalibacteraceae > Caproicibacterium. The sequence continues at coordinate 12,531 of DIQY01000105.1, forward strand.
ATACTTTGGCATATTCAAATTTGTTAAGAAATGCTGGAATCATGGGAAAAAATTTTCCGATAAAAATCCCTACCGCCATACAAAGAATTACCCACAACGACAAATACTTTTGAAAAAAACCAATCTCTGGTTTTTCTGCAGTTTTCAAAATAATCACGCTCCTTATCATATAGAAAATTTTCTATATTTAAACTGTTTTTTTGTCGGTGTCTATCCCATCATGGAACATAGCACCGACAATCGACAACGCTGGCAGCATATCATTTATGCAGCTGCGTCACCGCTCTTTTTGATGGCATATACAGTCAGATGTTGAGGAAAATATATTTCCTAACTGTTTATAAAATGCTTGCAAATTATCATTGTTAAGTGAATAGTTTACCCATTTTCCCTCTGATCGTGCGTTTACAACACCAGCCTCTATTAACACTTTCATATCATGAGAAAGTGTTGGCTGAGTAATATGAAATTCCTCTAAAATCCTACAGGCACAAAGCTCCCCACAGGAAAGCATATCAACAATACGCAGTCGCTTTGGGTCTGCAAGGGCTTTTAAAACTTTTGTACTTTCAATATATTTTTGTTCCATTTTATGGCCTCACATAGAATATTTTCTATGTATTAGTATATGCATTCATTAGAAAAAAGTCAATACATTCTTTGAAATTTTTTAAACTATAACAACATAATAAACTTGTAACGCTCCTGCCTAACAGATTACATCCCCAAAAAGGTTACAGCAAGATCTATACTTACGACACTCATCCAAGTACTTTGGGGCTTTGATTTGGCTAAAACATTTTAAGTGAAAGAATTAATACCGTCGATAAGCTTCTGGAATATAAAGTGGGCGGCGACAGACTGCGGAATATTATTACGCAGTCAGAAATTATTGACAGGACGTTATAATAAAACCGATGCAGGCATGTTCTTTTTCATTTGGTGAAAAACTATCCGGATTTCAAAGTTCTATTTAACGATTTTCATAAAGCATTTGAATTAATTTTTTATTTTAAGAAATTTTCAATTATGAGTTCGCAATATGAATGGTTCGCAATTCATTGATCTCAATAAGAAGAAATCCCACGCAGGAGAAACCTTGGCCGGGACTATAGGCGTACTGCTTGTGCGGTTATTTGGATGCCCATATCCATATTGAACAGTATGCCTAAAATGGGTGGAAATCACCGGTCTTGTTCCACATGAGATTAAACTGTTTGATAAATTCCGACGCCATTTTTTCATCCTGGATGTTCATAAAGAACTCGTCGTTTTTTCTCTGCGATGCTTTGGTAAAATTTGCGCTGGCAACGGTTACAACTTTTTGATCCGCGATGGTGATTTTTAGATGCATGAATCCTGGGTGAGAATTCTTTTTGATAGGAATTCCCGCCCTTTTTAATTTTCTGAGAATGAAAAATTGGACAGGTGTTAAAGACATGATTTTGTCAGTTATGATCCTGATTGCGACATTCTGATCTTTAGCCTCCAAAATGGCCTTGAGAATATTTCTATCCGTAAAATTGAATATGGCAATATCGAGTGATTCTTTCGTTTTATTGATGATGTCGATCAGTTTCCCATCGGATTTTTCACCGTATCTCGGGAAACATAAGCTAATGTCGATATTTTCTCCACGATTGTCTTCCATGATACATCTCCTAAATGGATTCCAGATCTACTGAAAGACATTCAGATCATACGAATCATCGTTTTTCCAGTCGATATGAAGAACCTTCTTGAAATCATAGTTTGCGAGTAGAACATTCTCAACGTTAATGCCGTTCTTACGAAGCATGCTAATCAACCACTGGTTATCAGCATGCTTCTGCGCAGGTGAATTCATCGTTTTCGGGGTAACTGGCTGTTTGGATGTCTTTTTCAAAACCAGCAGATAGAATGTTTTTCCGCTGACTTTTAATCACTATCTGCCCTTGACTGTCACAAGATCGGAGAACGTTCCCTGATACAAAACCTGAAGTGAGTCTTTTGGAGGCCCTTCGAGAAGCTTGCCGCTGGATGCGGAAAATCTTCCCCCGTGAGCCGGGCAGTCCCAAGTCTTCTCCGCAACGTTGAAATTAAGCTCCGTGGTCATGTGGGTACAGGAAATATCAAGGATTGTTGCATGATCATCAAAGTCGCGGTAAATACCCGCTTTTTGCCCTTTGAAATTGATAACCCGTCCCTCCCCCTGTTTCAGGTTTTGTATGCCCTCTGTTTTTTCAAATTTGGATTTAATCAATTCTCCGACTGAACCGAAAACTTCCGAGACGGTTTTGCCCATTGAGCTCGAATAATCCCCGCGTTTTCTGGAATACAGTTCCTCATATCGGCAGTTTCCGTTTAGGATAAGCTCCGAAATCATATTCCCCGCAAGAGTGCCGCTTGAAAGTCCCCACTTCTTAAATCCGGCAGCTACATAAATATTGGAATCGTCCGAAAGCCTGCCGATATAGGGAATCTGATCCGGGGTATCGTAATCCTGCGCCGACCATTTAGCCAGCAATTCGTTGACACCCGCCAATCGTTCCGCATATTGAAGCAGATTCTCGTAATGCAGCTCCATATTATCTTCACCACGCGCGGTCGCGTGGTTTTCACCGACGACGATCAGAACTCGCCTGCCGTCCTCAACATGGGTGCGAATCGAGCGGGTCGGCTCGCCGGAACTGATATAGCTTCCGTCCGGCCAATCTTTTTGTGCTTTTACGGCGATTCCATATGCCCTCTTGGCATAAAGACGTGTAAAAAATAGATTGGGCCCATCATAAATGGGATATTGAGTCGCCATCACAAGATGTTTGGCTTTGATCACAATATTGTTTTCACAATAAACTTTTTTAACGTCTCCGTGCTCCACCTTGACGGCCTTAGTGTCGCAATAGATTTTAGCACCCTTTAATACGGCTTCTTTGGCAAGGGCCTCCGCGTAACGGACGGGATGGAAAACAGCTTGATGCTTAAATCCGAGCATTCCGAAGTTATCAGGCGGAAATTCCGGCTTTTCGATATACTCCGAATCGATTTCAAGCTCTTTGGCAACTTCATATTCATGCCGAACCGCATTCCGGTCGTCTTCGGAGGAAGCAAATATATAGGCCGTGTTTTCGGCAAGCTGACAATCAATTTTACCCTGTTTCACCCGTTCTTTTACGAAGTCCAGCGCACCAGCCTGCGATTCGGCATAGAGTTTCGCAAAATTCATTCCATGCTTGTCCGCAATTTTACTGTAGATAATGTTATGCTGAATAGTGATTTTCCCAGTCGTGTTGCCCGTAGTGCCATCGCACAGTTCACCGGCCTCTATAAGAACTGGCTTTACCCCTTTCAGCGCAAGGCGGTAGGCGCAGGTAATTCCCGTAATTCCGCCGCCAATAATCAAAATATCAGTTTCAAGGCTTTTATCGAGCCGTGGGTAGTGTGCCTTCTGGGCAGTTTTATTCCAATAAGATACCGTATCTCCACTCATTTTTTCACGCTCCTTCTAATCATACTTATTATGCTCTGCACTGTAAGAAAAATGTAAGGCAATGCCTGAAGAATCATATCCTAGATAAAAATTCTTACGGGATACTAAAAATATAACTTAATCAAGAAAAGCATTAGAATAAAGGAATCATTCCGCTGATCGTATATTCTGAAAAGCCAAACTAGTTAATTGATGTAGGACCCAAAAGAATATCTTTAAACAGAACATTTGAGATTATCAAGCCCCGGGGCTTTTGGGGAACGGACCGAATAAAATTTCATAGTATAAGGAAAAAGAGAGTGAAGTGAATGAGAGGCATGACAAACTATGACCGTGCATCCGCTGTAAAATATGCTCACAAGTGGGCATTTGAAAGGAACCCTCGCTTTTACAACTATGATGAAATTGGAGGAGATTGTACGAATTTTGCTTCCCAATGCCTATTGGCGGGGAGCAACGTTATGAACTATACACCGACTTCTGGCTGGTATTATATTAATGCAAATCAAAAGTCTCCAGCGTGGACCGGCGTTGAGTATTTTTACAATTTTCTGACACGCCGTACGAACACTGTTGGTCCCAAAGCCGTGGAATGCGAAATTCATGAACTGCAGCCGGGTGACATTGTACAGTTATCCTTTCAAGGTTACAAATTTGAGCATAGTCCCGTTGTTGTTGCCGTATCAGAGCCGTTTGATCCGGCTCACATCTTGATAGCTGCGCACAGCTACGACACAGACTATCGCCCGGTATCCACTTATAAATATGTTATGATTCGGTTTCTTCACATTGAAGGTGTCATAAGTAACAATATTATTTTATGATGACTACATTTTTCAAAAGCCATGTAAAGATTGCTGCTTGACTGTCTTGAGCCAATTGATACCACTAGGTTTTCAAAAAATGCTGTAAAACTACCCACATCAATTTTTTTAATAATGAAAGGATTCAAACCATAATGGTTCAAATCCTTTCATTATTTTGCTTTTTACGATATATTCAATTGGGGACATTAAAATGACTCGGCCAGCTTTATCTCAAAAGAATCACGCAATGTGTTGATCTTTACCGTTTTATTTAA
>DIQY01000067.1 GCA_002424295.1 Ruminococcaceae bacterium UBA5450
AGAAGACGAAAACAGCATTACCGCCGAGACAAATATTGCGGATGATTTGGGCGCGGATTCCTTGGACGTCGTTGATTTGCTGATGAGCATTGAGGATGAATTCGAACTGGAAATTCCGGATGAAGAAGTAGAAAATCTCAAGACTGTCGGTGATCTGGTCAAGTATATTGAAGACCACATCGGATAAAAAGTTGATTCTTCATTGCCTGCAGCATTTTGCTGCAGGCTTTTTTATTAGAAGCGAAAGTGTATTATTAGGAAAAACCGTGGCAAGATCTTTTAAAATCAAAATTGAAATTTGACGAAAAATAAAATATTTTTAGAAACAACTAATCGCTTCTAACGAAAGAATAAGGGCAAAAGGGATAATCGTTTTTTTCTGTGCATAGAATTGCACGAGGAGGGAAAAACGATGACTGAACCAGAAAAGAATGGAAAAACACCTCATAGCCTGACTCTGGAAAACCGACATATCGTAAAAGCCACTGGCGTTGCACGGGTAGATAGTTTTGATGAAGAGACTGTGATTGCTTATACCGATTATGGGCAGTTGGTGATTAAAGGTCAAAAATTAAAAATCAGCGAACTGAATATGGATACGGGAAAGCTCTCGGTTGAAGGCGAAGTCGTTTCAATGACCTATGTTGCTGGGCGGGAAGATCAGGGTGGATTCTTTGCTCGCCTGTTCCGCTGATGGATACGCCTTTGCCCCAACTGATCTGGGGAGCCGGCGCTTTTTTCATTTTGGGGGCGATTGTGGTTCCTTTTTGGGAACTTTTACAGGCTATCTTTATTTTTGTGCATGCAAAGAGACTTTTTAGGACCATTTTGGAGTCTGTCTTTTTAGCTTTGCTGGCACCTTTGATGATGCTTTGGGAGCTGGCTGTCAATTATGGAGAACTGCGCTTTTTCCATTTGATCAGTGCCGTTGTATCTTTTTGGGTTCTTCACCGAACAGTTGGAAAATGGCTGCGCAAAATCTTTTTGGCAATTTTATCGATCCTTAAAAGACTGATTTTTGAGCCAATTAAAAAACTAATCGAATTTTTAGGGAGAAAAATTGAAATCGTTTCTTCCTTTTTCGGAAAGATTCGTGCGAAATTAACGTTCTCTGTAAAAAACACCTTGAAACCAAAGCATAAAATAGTGTATAATAAAACTATTCATAACAAGGACTTAAAAAGAAAAGGAGGACAGGGCCATATGCAGGAAGTACCACCCAAAAAGAAAATTAAAAGCCGAAAAAGCATTCTGCTCAGGCTTGCCCTCTTTGCTTTTGCAGTCTATGTGGTGGTGGCAGTTACGAATCAGCAGGTACAGATCAGAGAACGAAAACAGGAACTCGACCAACTGAATCATCAGGTGCAGGTGCAGGAGATTGTGAATGATGAAATTCGCCATGACCTCAGCACTTCCAGCCAGAGCGATGATTATGTGGAGAGAGTTGCCAGAGAAAGCCTGAGCCTTGCAAAACCCGGTGAACGGATTTTTGTGTGCATGGGCGGCGAATAATCATGATCATGTTATTAGATACAGACAAATTTTTGAGGAGGAAACGGACAATTTATGCAGCTTGAGGTAGGAGCGGTCCTGGAAGGCAAAGTTACAGGGATCACGAAATTTGGTGCATTTGTAGAATTACCCGAAGGGCACACTGGAATGGTGCATATTTCTGAAATTGCACCGACTTTTGTACAGGATATCCATGAATTTGTTTCTGAAGGGCAGACCGTAAAGGTAAAAGTGCTCAATATCACAGAGGAGGGAAAGATCAGCCTTTCTATGAAGAGACTGATGACTCCTCAGCAGGGACGCGAAGGCCAAGGTGCCGGACGTCCTCGGCAGTCACGTCCGCCTCGTCCGCAGCGCCCGCATATCTCTATGCAGAGCGCGGGCCGTCCCGGCAATTTTGAATGGCAGCCAAAATCGGCTCCGGAGTCTGCCTCCTTTGAAGATATGATGTCTCATTTTAAGCAGACGAGCGATGAGAAAATTTCAGATCTTAAACGGGTTACTGAAAATAAACGCGGTGGCGGAGGCGGGTTCTCACATCACGGTGGTTCTAAATCATAATAAGAATAGGCGGAAAGCTTTGCAGAAAGTCGATTTTTGCTTTCCTTTCTGCCTTTCATCGGGATTGCCCGGAGGCAGTCCCGATTTTTTTGCAGGAGGAATTATGCTCTTTATTCATTGTGAACTTTATCCGATGGAGGGGCCAGTCATTTCGGACGGTTGGATCGAAACAAAAGGCTCTCGGATCGAAAAAATAGGAAAAATGCCGGCGCCTTCCGGATGCGGCCGAATGATAGACTGCAAAGGTGCGAAAGTTTATCCCGGATTTGTAGACGCTCATACTCATCTCGGAATGTGGGAAGATGCGCTCACTTTTGAAGGGGACGACGGCAACGAAGAAACCGATCCGGTTACACCTCAGCTGCGTGCGATCGATGCCGTAAATCCGCGGGACCGCTGCTTTACAGACGCATTGGAAGCCGGCATCACAACGGTGGTGACCGGCCCGGGCAGCGCAAATCCGATCGGCGGTCAGATGGCGGCTTTAAAAACATATGGAGATTGTATTGACGAGATGATCGTAAAGGCGCCGCTGGCAATCAAAATGGCACTGGGAGAAAATCCAAAAACCGTTTATCACGGAAAGGATAGAACCCCTTCTACCCGTATGGCAACGGCGGCATTAATACGGGAAGAACTTTTTAAGGCGCAAAGATATTTAAGTGACCTTAAAAGAAGTGAAAAAGATGAAGATGTCGATCCGCCGGAATTTGATATTAAATCGGAAGCACTGATTCCGGCTTTGCAAAGGAAGATCCAGGTCCATTTTCATGCGCATCGCGCCGATGATATTTTTACCGCAATTCGGATTGCAGAGGAATTTCATCTGGATTATGTGATCATTCACGGAACGGAAGGCTATGAGATTGCAAAGACGCTTCGCAAAAAGAAAGCCCGTATCCTTTCCGGACCATTTTTTACAGACCGCAGCAAACCGGAACTGCACGATCAAACGCCGGCAAATCCTGGAATTCTTGAAAAATTCGGGATCCCGACGGCAATCGTAACAGATCACCCGGTGATTCCGTTACAGTATCTGACGATGTGTGCAGGTCTTGCGATGCGGGAGGGAATGAGCCGTGAAGGCGCATTGCGCGCTATTACGCTTACGCCTGCAGAAATTTGTGGAATTTCAGACCGCGTGGGAAGTCTCCTTCCCGGAAAAGACGCCGATCTTGTTTTCTTTTTTGGTGACCCGCTTTCCGGATATGAAAAGCCGGCGGCAGTAGTTGCCGGAGGAAAAATCGTTTTTGAACATTTTAATAAAAATTCAGATTCAGAACAATAAATTTAAAAAAGGAGACCGATAATATGAGAGAAGTTGATACAGCACAAATTACAGATACCGTGGCAAGACTTTGCATAGAAGCAAACCGAGAGCTTCCGAAAGATCTGGAAGCGCTGATTCGGACAAAATGTGGCGTGGAGACTTCTCTGATTGGAAAGAGCATTTTGTGCGATTTATGCAGTAATATGGATGCCGCAAGAGAATTTGGGGTACCGGTGTGTCAGGATACCGGCATGGCGGTGATCTTTGCAGAGGTCGGGCAGGAAGTTCACTTAAATGGCGATTTTGAAGAAGCCATCAATGCCGGTGTGCGCAAAGGATATGTAGAGGGGCTACTGCGCTGCTCTGTTGTGAAAGACCCGATTCGCAGAGGGAATACCAATGATAACACTCCTGCGATTTTACATACTCGGCTGGTGCCGGGAGATAAAATCAAATTGACAGTGGCACCAAAGGGCTTTGGAAGCGAAAACATGAGCCGGATTAAAATGTTTTTCCCGTCTGCAACAGAGGCTGACTTGGTTCAGTTTGCAGTGGACAGCGTAAAAGCGGCGGGGAGCAACCCCTGCCCTCCGGTGGTGGTCGGCATCGGCATTGGCGGCGATTTCGAAAAGTGTGCGCTTCTTGCAAAACAGGCACTCTGCCGCCCGGTTTCCGAAAAGAACAAAGACCCATATTATGCTTCTCTGGAAGAAAAGATACTTTCCAAAATCAATGAGCTCAATATTGGGCCGCAGGGCTTCGGCGGGAAAGTAACGGCGCTGGCGGTTGCCATTGAACAGTTTCCAACTCATATTGCCGGCCTTCCGATGGCAGTCAATATGGGCTGCCATGTGACCCGCCATGCGAGCTGTACCTTGTAGTTTTTAAAAAATTATTAATTTTTCACAAATACAAGAAAATCACTTTTATTATTTTGGCATATATGCTATATTGTAACTAAGAAAACGCAAAGCGTTTTCGCTGAAAAGATAAAGGAGATGTTCCGAATGAAAGTTACCATTATTGGACGAAAGGTTAATCTTCGCGATCATTTTAAAGAGCTTGCGATTAAGAAGCTAAGCCGATTTAACCGCATTTTTGATGAAGATGCGCAGGCAAAAGTAGTGGTCACTTTAGAGAAGAACCGTCAGACTGTGGAAATTACGATTCAAAACCGCGGAATTTTTTATCGTGCTGAAGATACGGAGCAGGAAATGAATGATGCTCTGGATCAGGTAATCAGCGCTTTGGGGCGTCAGATCCGCAAGAATAAATCGAAATTGGACAAAGCGGTCCATACGGCGGCAATTGACCAATATATTGCCGATTATGCACCACAAGAGAAAACAGATAAAGAAGAGGAATATAAAGTTGTGCGCAGTAAACACTTCTTTGTAAAGCCCCTTTCTGTAGAAGAAGCGATCCTCCAGATGAACATGTTGGGACATCAGTTCTTTATGTTCCGCAATGAACACACTGGAGAGGTCAATGTCGTTTATAAACGCCGCGACGGAAATTACGGCTTTTTGGAGCCGAACGGCGAATAAAAGCCGAGTTTATGTCGGCAGGGGCGCTCTTTCGTCAGCGCCCCTGCCTTTTTCTGAATTTTTATTATGGAGGTTTTATGGAACAATTTGAATTGTGCTGTCCCTGTGTTTTAGGGGTAGAGGGGCTGGTGGCAAACGAGCTGCGCAGAATGGAAATGCAGAATGTTCGTCCCCAAAACGGAAAAGTCGTTTTTTCGGGAGATGAAAGAAGTCTTGTCCGTGCAAACTTGAGTTCTCGATATAGCGAGCGGGTACAGGTGTTGATGGGAACATTTCCTTCAAAGACCTTTGACCAGCTTTTTGAGGGAGTGAAAGCCCTCCCGTGGGAACGGTGGATTGGAAAAGAGGATGCATTTCCGGTAAAAGGGAGAATCCTTTCCAGTCAACTCAGCAGTTTGCCGAGCTGCCAGAAAATCATAAAAAAAGCGATTGTGGAACGGCTGAAATCAAAGTATCGGGTGGATTGGTTTCACGAGACTGGAACCCTTTATCAGATTCAGTTTTTGCTGATGAAGGATCAGATCAGCCTGATGATCGACACCAGCGGAGTAGGACTTCATAAGCGCGGCTATCGTCAGAATGCGGCAGAGGCGCCCATTAAAGAAACTTTAGCTGCTGCGATGGTCGATTTGAGCCGAGTCCATTCGGATGCGAATTTTATTGATCCCTGCTGTGGTTCCGGTACGATTTTAATTGAAGCTGCTATGTATGCGATGAATATTGCTCCGGGGATGCAGCGGCGCTTTTCCGCTGAACATTGGAAAAATATAGACGGTAAACTCTGGCAGGAAGAACGTGATCGTGCCCGCTCACTGGTATTGCGGGACGCTGCCTTTGAGGCACACGGCTTTGATATTGACAAAGCGGCGGTAGATCTTGCGTTGGATAATGCGAAAAAGGCCGGTGTAATCGGTCATGTTCATGTGGAAAGCCGGGACCTGCACGATTTTCAGCCGCTGGGGGATTTCGGATGTGTCATTTGCAATCCACCTTATGGAGAGCGCCTGCTCGATCTGGATCAGGCAGAAGAGCTTTACCGTACGATGGGAAAAGCTTTTGTTCCAAAGCACGGCTGGAGTTATGGGGTTATCTCTCCTGATGAGACATTTGAAGAATGCTTTGGGCGTAAAGCGGACCGCCGCCGCAAACTTTATAATGGAATGATTAAGTGCCAGTACTATCAGTATTTTCGGGCACCAAAGGAAGAATCATCTTCAAATCCCTGAAAGATGGCAGTAGGCTTTAAGATACCATATTTTGGAGGAAGAAAATGATTCGCCGACTTCAAAGTGAGGACATGGATATTGTTTGTGATATCGTCAATGACAATTGGAAATCTGTTTACGCAGGTTATGTAAACGAAGAACTGCTTGGGGAAAAGGGCTGTGCCGACAGAACAGAAAGATTGAAAAAAGATTTTCTTTCCGGCAGACTGGAAAATTATATCTATGAGCAGGATCATCAAGTGGTCGCTTTATTGTCCATTGGCCGATCCGAAGATCCTGATAAAGAAGGTTCTTTCGAAGTTTGGCGTATTTATTTGAAAAAAGCGTTTCAACGGCAGAAAATCGGTTCCGATTTGATTCGCTTTGCAGAGACACAGGCCCGAAAAGAAGGCTTTCGGGAGATTGTAATTTGGGCCTTTCGGGAAAATGCGCCGGCTATTGCTTTTTATCAAAAAAATGGATATCAGATTGATCAGACAAAATACTTGGGCAAGCCTTTTTTTGCGTACAGTTTGCGCCTTCAGAAAACACTTTTATAAAAAAGCAGCAGAAAATTTTCTGCCGCTCTTTTTTTACAGTTGGGAAAATTCGTTAATTTGTAAATAATTTATGAAATCGAA
>DIQY01000054.1:0-229 GCA_002424295.1 Ruminococcaceae bacterium UBA5450
AATCATAAAATGGAAAAAGTTAAATCCTCTTCCCTCTTTTCTGCGTTTGATAATCTCCTGAGACAGCCGATCATATTCTTCAAACACTCTGGGAAGATCTTTTTCTTTAATTGAGTAATCCAGTTTTGGGTCTGATACAACAGGTTCTACTGAAATCTGATCAAATCCTAAATCCACTAAATGTAAAATGTCTTTTGTAAAATCCAAATTATATTTTGTAAAAGTGCCG
>DIQY01000054.1:395-3222 GCA_002424295.1 Ruminococcaceae bacterium UBA5450
AAATTATATTTTGTAAAAGTGCCGCGAGCATAATAGTCTTTGTCTCCACGAGAGGCAACCAACTTTTGAAATTTCGGCACAATTGCATCATATGATCCGCTTTTCCCATCAGCACGGACGCGCAGACGATCATTTACTTCTTTGCGCCCGTCGATCGAAAGAACACAATTCGACATTTCACGATTAATAAAATCAATTTTATCATCGTCGAGCAAAATTCCGTTTGTCGTAATCGTGAAACGGAAGTTTTTATGATGCTCTTTTTCTAAAGACCGAGCATAACGAACAGTCTCTTTTACAACATCAAAGTTCATAAGAGGCTCCCCACCAAAGAAATCGAGTTCGAGGTTATAGCGATCTCCGGAATTTGCAATCAAAAAGTCGATGGACTTTTTCGCAACATTCAACGGCATCAACATACGCCCGCGGCCAAAATCACCTTTTGCCGCAAAGCAGTATTCACAGCGCAAGTTGCAGTCATGCGCCACATTTAGACACATTGATTTAATGGGAGCTCCCCGCATCATATCTGCATACTGCGCATAATCGTCGGAAGAAAAAAGTTGTCCCATTTTTTGCAGCTCTAAAAGTTCCTGATGGGCTTCCTCTAAAACATTCTTACCAAATTTTGGCTGCAAAGCAGCAGTTGCTTCCTGCGGAAGCTTGTCCGGTACCTGATCATCGCAATAATCAAGCAGTGCAAAAGGTGCCTCATCAAAAAGATGAACCGCACCAGAGTTGGTATCTAGAACAATTCTGTAACCATTTAAAGCATACTTATGGATCATAAAACGATACCCCATTATTACAAAAATTAAGGGACAGAAATCTGTCCCTTTGAAATGCTTTGTTTGAAAATAGCAGTTTTATTTAAATTACCGGTTTTTGTTCTCACATTTCTGGTTTGCTACCGTGCAGGAAACCTTGCAGGCAGACTGGCAGGAAGCCTGGCACTCGCCGCATCCGCCTTTAACAGCACTTTCTTTTAAATTAGCCTGATTTAAAGTTTTAATCTGTTTCATATGTTATACCAACCTTTCGACTTATTTTTTTTAATTGTACCATAATTTCAGGCTAAAAGAAAGTCCCTATTTGATTTTTGTAGGTTTTCCAGCCATTACAAAGCCACCCAAAGCTCCCGCCAAGCTCATAATAATCAGGCGCATAAGAACAGCTGCCGCATTTTCAATCTGACTATGAAGCATTCCCGCTAACAGACAGATTAAAAACAGCACCACTCCGCAGATAGCACCTAAAATCAGTCCGCGCTTTTTCCCAACTTTCGCCGCAACTATCCCTGCTAAAAAGGCACTAATTCCGGAAATTCCCAAGATAATCGTTTGAAGATAATCTTGCGGAATCTGTCCGATGCTGGTAATTACCCATGCACAAATCAGCAACAGCACAGCACAGAAGATTGTTCCGAATATCGTACCAAACAGAACTGCACGAAAAATGGTCAAAGCCGGTGAAGTCGATGAAAAAGCTACTACTCTCTTTTTATGTGACATAAAAAAGCGCCTCCCGCTCGATCTGTTACAATCGTATGCGGAAAGCGTACGGGCTATTCATAATTATTTATCGGATTTTTTACTGGCTTTTTTATCTGCTTTATCGTCTTTCTTCTCCGACTTTTTTTCAGGCTCATCGCGAATTGTATCCACGCTGCCGATTGACCAGCGCTTTACACGCATCTTTACACGGTCTGTGCCGGTTTCAATGATCAGAGAATCGTCATCGTCTTTTATTCCGACTACTCTGCCCACAATGCCACCGATCGTTGTAACGTCATCACCGATCTCAGCACTTTTGCGCATCTGATCTTCTTGCTTTTTCTTCTTATTTTGTGGACGGATCAGGAAGAAATAGAAACCGAAAATAATTAGGCCATAAAATACCCATATCCACCAAGTATTATCCATGCTGTTTTACACCTCCAAAAATATAGGAACACAATGAAATTATTATAACAAGGATTGTCGCTTGTTGCAAGATGTTTTTAAATTCGAATGCTAATAGAGGGCAAAACTTTTAAATAAAATTGTTCAAATTCGTTTTTATCCAATGCATCACGAATTTTTTCCATCAGTGTATTATAGAAATAGAGATTATGAAGGACCATTAGGCGCATCCCCAACATCTCGCCAGCCTTCATCAGATGGTGCACATAAGCCCTCGTAAAATGACGGCAGGTAGGACATTCACAACCTTCTTCTATTGGCAGCGTGTCCAGCTCATACTTTGCATTCATCAGGTTTCGAACTCCTTGCATGGTAAACGCGTGTCCGTGCCGCGCATTTCTGGTAGGCATCACGCAGTCAAAAACATCAACACCGCGCCGAACAGCTTCTAGGATATTAGCCGGCGTGCCTACCCCCATCAGATAACGTGGACGATCTTTCGGCATATAAGGTTCGATCGTTTCAATAATATCGTACATAACGTCGGCACTTTCTCCGACAGCCAATCCGCCGATCGCATACCCTGGCAGATCGAGCTCCCGAATTGCCTTCATATGCTCAATTCTCAAATCTTTGTAGGTTGCTCCCTGATTAATTCCCCAGAGCGTCTGCTGCGGATTAATCGTATCCGGAAGAGAATTAAGCCGTTCCATTTCCGCTTTGCAGCGAATCAGCCAGCGAGTTGTACGCTCTGTCGATCTTTTGGCATAATCGTATTCTGCCGGATTTTTCATACATTCATCAAATGCCATTGCAATCGTACTTCCGAGATGAGATTGGATCTGCATGCTTTCTTCGGGACCCATAAAAATTTTATGTCCGTCAATATGAGACGCAAATGTTACGCCTTCCTCTTGAATATTGCG
>DIQY01000129.1 GCA_002424295.1 Ruminococcaceae bacterium UBA5450
GTCTACATCACCGTTTGTAAATATATAGACGGCCATATGAAAAACTCCCATGGCAACAGCTGCGATGATGATAAGAGATGTAGCAATTTCGAGCAGATGGCTTAGTTTTGAGATAATGGGGCGCATTTTTTCCCGCATAAGAAATAACTCCTTTTCAAGTATCTTTTATCATTAGGATTTGCTTTGTGCCGATTGCCGAAGATAAAAATGCAAGCATATTATTTAGATATGCACAAAATTTTCTTCTGATGTTTAAATGAGAAGTACAAAATTATTATAACAGACAGACCGCAGGGGGCGCAAGAATTTTTTCAAAATTTTCAAAAACTGTTATTAAAAAAGAAAATTTATATTATAGAATTATCGACTTGAAAGTATAAAAAATTGCATAAATCAAAAAACTTTTTTCAAAAATAAAAACTTTTATGAAAAAATACGGTAAAAATCAGAAAAAAATTTGATTTTTTTAAGGAAAGTCTTTTATAATGAAGATATAAATTAAGGAAAGAGAAGCGTTTTTTGTTGAAAAAAGGTTATATTTACATTTTACTGACGACATTAATTTTCAGTTCTATGGAAGTCATTTTAAAAATGACTGGTGGAATTTTTCATCCACTGCAGATTACGGCACTGCGCTTTTTTATCGGCGGGTTGGTGCTGATTCCCTTTGCTGTGCGGATCCTTAGGCAAAATCATATCACGTTGCAAGGAAAAGACATTTTGTGCTTTGCTGGATTAGGCTTTTTAGGGATGTTCCTTTCTATGAATCTTTATCAGATGGCGGTACAGGAGACAAAGGCATCTGTTGTGGGAGTACTCTTCAGCAGTAATCCAATCTTTGTGACAATTTTAGCTTTCTTTTTATTGCGTGAACCAATTCGTAAACATCATGTGCTGGCACTGCTCCTTGATATCATTGGAATTGTTGTTATTATAGACCCGCTTCATAATACCCTAAGCCCTTTGGGAATTGCTTTGAGTCTTGGAGCTCCCCTGCTCTTCGCATTTTATGGGGTTTTTGGAAAGCGCAGTTGTGCCCGCTTCGGGGGAGTGGTGGTTACCTGCATGAGCTTTTTGCTCGGCAGTGCCGAAATGTTCCTTATGATGGGCATTACTCATATTCCGGCGGTGGCTCAATCGGCGCAGCAGGCAGGACTAGGAAAGCTTTTTGCAAATGTTCCATTCTTTAGTGGGATTACCTTGTCTGTTTTGCCGCTGTTCCTTTTTATTTGTATTGTTAATACCGGGATCGGTTTTGCCTGCTATTTTAAAGCCATGGAAATGACAAGTGCCCACGAAACTTCACTTGTGTTTTTCTTTAAACCGATTATTGCGCCGCTTTTTGCATTGGCAATTCTCGGAGAAGAGATTCCCCTGTCAATGATGATTGGGATCGTTTTTATCCTTCTTGGATCACTTTCTTCAATTCTGCCGGCTCTCTTAAATATCAGGAAGAAAGAGCAGGCAGATTCTTAAAATAGCACAAAAAAGCAAAGTGCAAAATCGTTTAAAAAAGCGAATTGGTACTTTTGCTATTATTCGTAAGGGCCTTTTGTCGCTTTTGCAAATAAAGCCAAATTTTGTCGAAATGATTTCAAAATAATCACAAAAAGTAACAAAAAAATTATTATTATTCTTACAGAGAACAATAATAATAGCAAATTATAGTATTATGTAAAATAAATATAGGCACTTATGATATTAATTTTATCTAAAATATTCCAATAGAGAATCATCAATTTAAACGAAAGAGAGGCCTTTTTGCAATGAATCAGAATCAGCATCGCCCAATGCGGGCAATCATTGCCTTTCTAATTGCGTCGACTATGGCGTTTACCCCTTGCTTGACAGCTTTTGCAGAGGATTCCGGTAACACAACAGATCTGGATACTTTGCGTCAGCAGCAGCAAACATATGCTGCCCAGAAAGCAGATAATGATTCGAAAATTGCCTCTTTAAAAGAGAATCAGAGTCAGAAAGAAGCGTATCAGCAGACATTACTTGATCAAAAACGCGTCGTAGAAGGCCAGATCTCTACCAGTATTTCTCAAATTGATGCATTGGAAAAGCAAATTAAAGACAAAGAGGCTGAGATTTCGGACAAGCAGGCGTCGGTCAGCGGAGATATTTCTCTTTTAAAGGAACGTCTTTATGCGCTTTATGTTTCCGGAGAAGCCAGCAATATGGAAATTTTGCTTTCTTCTCAGAATCTTAACGACCTTTCAGATAAGATCGAAGCACTGCAGATGGTTACAAAGCACGACACGGATTTGATTGACCGGCTAAAAGGAGAACTTTCAGAGGTTGAAACTGCAAAGCAGACCGTCGAATCGGACAAGCAGGAAGCAACCAATGCCAAAACGGCTTTAGATGAGCGTCAGCAAGAACTAACGCAGCTTTCGAATGAAACGGGGCAAGCAATTCAGCAGATTAATTCCTCCGCTTCTTCTTTGGAAGATCAAAATGCACAGTTAGCTCAGAAAGAGGCGGAAGCTTCGGCGGCGATTGATAGCTGGATGGCAAATTATTATGCACAGCATCAAACCCCAACTCAGACGAATAACGACAATACATATGATAATACCAATGATGATAATAACAATAATTCCGGCAATCAGGGTAGTTCTTCCAGCAGCGGTCTGATTTGGCCGGCACCCTCCGCTCATACGATTACAACCGGATTCGAATATCGCTGGGGTGCTTTCCATAACGGCTATGATCTTTCCGGTTCCAATGTCCGTGGAACCAGTATTGTAGCTGCGGCAAGTGGTACGGTAGCTTATGTTTCCTCCGGCTTCGGAGACGGATACTATGGTTGCAGAGATGGCGGCGGATTTGGAAATTACGTCATTATCGATCACGGAAATGGGCTTTCCACTTTGTATGGTCATATGCAGTCTGTTTCCGTTAGTGTTGGACAAAGGGTTTCTCAGGGACAGGTAATCGGAACCCTTGGAACAAGCGGCAGCAGTACCGGACCGCATCTGCATTTTACCGTTTATAAAAATGGTTCTGCGGTGGATCCCGGAAATTATATTTAATCTAATTCGTTTTAAAAGGACTGGGCAATTTAGCTCGGCCCTTTTTTGAATTTTATCGGCGTTTTGCATCTTTCCATATCACGAAAATCATGGTATAATTTTAAAGACCAAATTGATCAAATTTGAATGAAGGGAGATCGGAGTATGAAAAAACGAATTGCTATTTTAGCCGTTTCCCTTTGCTTTTTACTTTCTGGTTGTTCTTTTCCGGCGCTGGACCCTCAGAATTTGATGACACCGCCGCGCCCAACAGGAGAACGGGCGCAAATTCATGACCTTTTGACGCAAGAGGCAGGCTCCAATGTTACCTTGAGATATCCCGGAGCAGGCAATTATCGATCGGCCATTTTGCTTCATAATATTTTTGGGGATAGCAGTGAAGAAGCAATGGCATTTTATAAAACTCCTTCCGATACAAATGATGGAAGCAAGGCTATTTCTGGAACAAATCTGCTTTTTATGACGGAGAAAGACGGCAAATGGGAATTGGCCGGAAAATTTCAGAATACAGCTTCTCAGGTTGACCGTGTGTGCTTTGGCGATTTGGACGGCGATGGAATAGATGAGGCCATTGTCGGCTGGGGCGACAGTACGGCGGGCCTAAGTAATTTGACCGTTTATTCTGGGAAAAGCGAAAAGATCACAGAAGAAAAATTGAACCAGACTTATAATGAATTGGTTGTTCAGGATTTTGATGGAGATGGCATTGATGAACTGATGACCATTTCAATGAATCCGCATCAGCCGATTGTTGCTTCTTTGTTTCGATTAAAAGATGGTGCAATGCAGATGATGGATAGTATAAAGCTGGATTCCAGCGTTTCTGCAATTACGAATGTGATTACCGGAGAGATCAGTGCAGGACAAAAGGGCGTGATTTTGGACGGGACCATGAGTAACAATATGATCACCGAGATTCTTTACTGGGATGCAAAGAATCAGTGCTTGATGGCTCCGCTTTACGAGACAAATACAATGAAAAACTCGGCACTGCGCAGTGTTACCGTTTCAAGTCAGGATGTCGATGGGGATGGCTTGCCGGAGGTTCCATTTGTCAGTTTGCTGCCAGCCTATGCGGGACAGAGCTCTGATGATGTAGGCAATTTGATTTCCTGGCAGAAATATGATAGCTCCAAAGGGGTTTTCACACAGGCGCAGCTGATGGTTCGAAACTCGAGGGATGGGTATTCTTTTTCTCTACCGGATTCATGGAGTAAAAACGTAACGACAGAGAGAACCTATGATAGAAGTCTCACTTTTTATGAACTAGATCGGCAGAAGGAAAATTCTCTGGGAGATGCACTTTTAACGATTCGGGCTTTTTCACAGGCGGATTGGGACAATCAGAATGGAACACAAGGATATACCCAATTCCAAAAGAATGGAGATCTGGTATTGGCAGTGACTTGTCCGCAAACACAGTCATCTCTGCGGATTCCTGTTTCAGAAGCTTTGGGACGAATGAAGCTTTTGGACAATGGCGGTTGAAAACGGAGAGATGATATTGGAGGAATTAGTATGAAAAGAATTTTGGTAGCCGAAGATGAACAGGCAATCCGCGAGTTTGTTGTCATCAATCTCAAACGCGCCGGATACGAAGTATGCGAAGCTGAAAACGGAGACCAGGCATTAGAAGTTTACCAGCAGAACGACGGGGATTTTGACGTTGCGGTTTTGGATATTATGATGCCGGGAGATCACGATGGACTTTCTGTCTGTAAAGAACTGCGCAAATCGAATGGAACGATTGGTATTATTCTTCTTACTGCGCGCACGCAGGAGATGGATAAGGTCAGTGGATTAATGATGGGAGCAGACGATTATGTAACGAAGCCCTTTTCTCCCAGCGAGCTGGTGGCTAGAGTAGATGCAATTTATCGCAGGGTGGCATTGGCAAAAAATCGGACGGAAGAAAATTTCAAGGAAGAACTGCATTCCGGAGAATTCGCACTGAATCTGCGCAGCCGTACCCTGTTAAAAGGACAGCGCCCGATTGAGCTGACACAGGTGGAATTTCAGATCATGGAGTTCTTTTTCAGCCATCCGCAGGAAGCACTGGATCGCTCTGAAATTTTGAAACATGTCTGGGGAGAAGCCTATTACGGAGAAGAAAAAATTGTCGATGTAAATATCCGGCGCCTTCGTATGAAGGTAGAAGATGAACCAAGTAATCCGAAACATATTATAACGGTCTGGGGCTTAGGATATAAATGGGAAGCCTAAAGATTTGATTCGAGAAAGAGATGCGCTCAGTGAAGAAGAAAAACGCTTTCAGCAATAATGCGAACGGAATTGCGCGCAGATGGATTCTGAACAGCTTAGGCATCATTGTATTGATCTTTGTGGCGTTTATTATTATCTTGTCGATGGGAGTGCGCAGTTATATCTATAACAGCATTCAAACGACGCTGGATGGACGCAGCGGAGAATTGACCAATGTATTTGCTGATTATGGCAGACGCTCTGCAGAAGAGTTCAGTACAGCTGCACGTAAATATGTAGAGAATTTTCCCGAAAAAGAGAATATGGAATTGATGGTCCTTAATTCTAACGGAAAGATCATTATTACGAGTGTTGGATTTGCGCCGGATCAAAAACAGCCGATGCCGGATTATGATTCGGCACTGAACGATCCAAACGGATATGGCACTTGGACGGGTTCGCTTTCCAGCGGGGAAAAGATTTTGACGGTTACCCGTGTAATGCATAATGATGATGGAAACACGGTAGGCGCAATCCGTTATGTAGTGTCTTTGGAAAATGCTGACCGACAAGTCTTTTTAATGATCTGTGTTCTGGTCTTAATTGGACTTGTAATTATCTGCTTTGTAGTGATTTCCAGTTCCTATTTTATGCAGTCGATTTTGGAACCGATTCGGGAAATCAGCGCTACGGCAAAAAGAATCGCACAAGGTGATTTTAAAGCTAGAATTACTGCTCCTCATGAGGAAGATGAGTTAGGGCAGCTTTGCGAAACCATCAACGATATGGCACAGGAACTAGGAACTTCGGAACGGCTCAAAAATGATTTTATTTCTTCTGTTTCTCACGAATTGAGAACGCCTTTGACAGCCATTCAGGGATGGGCAGAGACGCTGCAAAGCGGCGGTCTTGATCAAAAATCATTCAATAAAGGCATGGACGTTATCATTCACGAATCGGAACGCCTTTCCGGAATGGTGGAGGAATTGCTTGATTTCTCCAGAATGCAGTCCGGCAGAATGACTTTGGTAATGGATAAAATCGATATTTTGGCAGAACTTGGCGAAGCCGTTTATATGTTTAGTGAGCGTGCAAAAAACGAACATAAATTTTTGCTGTATGAAGAACCGGAAATGCTTAGTCCCGTTTTGGGAGATATTAATCGTCTGCGCCAGGTGTTTGTCAATGTAATCGACAATGCACTTAAATATACGTCGGAGGGTGGAACGGTAAACATTTCTGCCACCGAAACCGATGGATTCATTCAGGTGATTATCAGCGATAACGGCTGCGGAATTCCAAAAAAAGATTTGCCGAATGTCAAAAAGAAATTTTATAAGGCAAATCAAACTGTCCGCGGGAGCGGCATAGGGCTTGCCCTTGCGGATGAAATTATGCGTCTGCATTCCGGCAGCCTGGAGATCGAATCACAGGAGGGGCAGGGAACTGCCGTAACCATTACGATTCCAACGCTCCAAAAGTTGGAACGCCATGTGGAAGAAGAAAGGAATCTTTCCTAGATGAATAAAAGAGCAAAACGCTATACTTCGATCGGCGGAGAAGCTTTGATCGAAGGAATCCTGATGCGCGGCCCCAAAAGAATTGAAGTTTCAGTGCGTACGCCTGATGGAATCATTGACAGCGAAGAACTGCACTATCAGCCGCTGCGGCAAAAGTATCCAATTCTAAAAGCACCAATTTTAAGAGGAGTTGCATCTTTTATCGAAAGTATGTCTATGAGCTTTCAGGCGCTCAATATGGCTGCGGATAAATCCGGCATGACGGATATGGAAGAGGAAAGTAAATTTGATCGTTGGCTCGAATCCCATTTCGGAGAGAAAACGAGCAATTTGATCATGACGATTGGCATGATTTTAGGATTTGTTTTGGCAATTGTGCTTTTTATCCTTCTACCTTCGGTCCTTTTTAATTTTTTTGAAAAATGGGTAGGAGAAGGTATCGCTCCATGGAGGAGCCTCTTTGAAGGGATCTTTCGGATTTTGATCTTTTTAATTTATCTGATTTTATGCAGTCACCAAAGTGACATTCATCGGATGTTTCGTTACCATGGAGCAGAACATAAAACGATTTTTTGCTATGAGCATGGATTGCCGTTAACCGTAGAAAATGTGAGAAAACAAAAGAGGTTTCACCCGCGCTGCGGTACCAGTTTTATGGTGCTGATGATTTTGGTGGGAATTATAGTCGGCTTCTTCATTCCGTTTACCAATCCATTTTTGCGGACTTTCGTGAAATTGCTGTGTATTCCGCTTGTGATGGGACTTGGCTTTGAATTGATTCGTCTTTGCGGATTTTATGACAATCTCTTTACCAGAATCGTCGCAGCACCGGGACTTTGGATGCAGCGCATTACTACGAAAGAGCCGGATGACTCAATGATTGAAGTCGCTATCACGGCAATGAAAGCAGTCATTCCGGGAAACGGTGAAGATATGGTGGAAGTAAGATGACGAACCGGGAAGCATATCGAAAAGCAAAGTCGATTTTGGAAAAGGCAGGAAAAGACAGCCCTGCTTTTGATGCTGCCTGCCTTTGTCAAAAATTTCTGGGGCTTTCTAGGGAGCAGCTGCTGATTTCGGGCGAAGCGGCCGCGGACCCCGATAGGGTCAAAGCGTTGCTTTCGGCGGCACAGTCTCGTGCCGCCGGGCGGCCGCTGCAGTATCTTTTGGGAGAATGGGAGTTCTTAGACCTCAAACTGAAAGTGGGAGAAGGCGTTCTCTGTCCTCGGGAGGAAACCGAAGGACTTGTGCGTGCTGCTGCAGAAAGGATTCCTCAGAATGGGCGTGTGCTGGATCTCTGCGCCGGAAGCGGCGCTGTAGGATTGGGACTTGCTTCTTTGCGTTCGGATCTCAAGATCCTTTGCGGAGAAAAATTTTCGGAGGCGTTTTCTTATCTTCTGCAGAATATAAAAAGTTACCCGAACGATCAGGTAGAAGCTCGCCAGATGGACCTTTTTTCGAGGGAAGACGCCGAAAGAGTAGGAAGTCTGAACGGACTTTTATGCAATCCTCCTTATATTTGTTCTGCGGAGATTGCAGATCTTCAGCCGGAAGTGCAGCAAGAGCCCCGTACGGCGTTAGATGGCGGAGAAGATGGCTTGCTCTTCTATCGAGCGTTATGTAAATTCTGGGTGCCGCGGGTTGCGCCAAATGGGGTGGTGGCTGTTGAAATTGGAGAGCAGGAAGGACAAGCTGTTTTGAATCTTTTTCATGAATCCGGCCTTCAAAATCTGCAGCTTCTGCGGGACTTTAATGAACTTCCTAGAGTTGTTTTTGGCATTGTCCCAAATTCGTAAATAAGTTACGAATATTTGTTCGAAATATTGATTTTCAATCAATTTTCAAGTATACTTGAAAAGATAAAATATGAGGAAGAGCTCCCATTGTGGACTTGTGAAAAGGAGAATGATTATGGCAACGGATAAAAATACTGCGCTGCAAACTGCGTTGGCACAGATTGAAAAACAGTTTGGCAAAGGCGCTGTCATGCGTTTAGGCCAGAACGAAGCGATGCATGTAGAGGCAATTCCGACCGGTTCCCTTTCGCTGGATTTAGCATTGGGAATTGGCGGACTTCCCCGCGGCAGAATCGTGGAGATCTATGGACCTGAAAGCTCCGGCAAGACGACCTTGGCATTGCATTGTATTGCAGAAGGGCAGAAGGCTGGTGGCAATGCAGCATTTATTGACGTGGAACATGCGCTTGATCCGATTTATGCGGCGGCTTTGGGAGTCGATGTCGACAGCCTTTTGGTTTCGCAGCCGGATACCGGCGAACAGGCACTGGAGATTACAGAGGCATTGGTGCGTTCCGGCGCAATCGACGTAATCGTCATAGACTCTGTGGCTGCATTGGTGCCGCGAGCTGAAATTGAAGGCGAAATGGGAGACAGCCACGTTGGACTGCAGGCGCGCTTGATGAGTCAGGCTTTGAGAAAGCTTGCAGGTGCAATCAGCAAATCAAATTGTGTAGCAATTTTTATTAACCAGCTGCGTGAGAAAGTTGGCGTTGTTTACGGAAATCCAGAGGTTACTCCTGGTGGTCGTGCCTTGAAATTTTATTCTTCCGTACGAATCGATATTCGCAAGATTGAGACACTGAAAAACGGTACGGAACAGGTTGGTTCCCGCACTCGCGCAAAAGTGGTAAAGAATAAGATCGCACCGCCTTTCCGTCAAGCAGAATTTGATATTATGTATGGACAGGGCATTTCAAAAGAGGGAGAACTGGTCGATCTTGCTGTAAAACTGGATATTATCCATAAGAGCGGCTCCTGGTTTTCTTATCAGGAACAGCGCCTTGGCCAGGGACGCGATAACGTGAAAAAATATTTTCTCGATAATCCGGAATTTGCGGCAGATATTGAGAAGCAGATTCGGGAACATGCAGATCAGCTTTATGCTCGAACAGTGCCGGTAAGAGCATCAGCCGCGCGTCCGGTTGAAGTTCCCCCCACTGCTGAAAAGGATGAGACCCAAAACGACGAGAAAAAGGCATCTTCTCGTGGGAAGCCCACCAACATTGACATTGAAGCTGACTAAGAACTTAAACTTTTTCATTGGAAAGAGGTTTCGTACGATGGAACTGACAGCGATGGAGCCGCGTCGACATCGAAAGACTGCACTGTTTTTTGATGGGGAGTTTGCGCTGAATATTGATACCGAAACACTTTTAAAATCCGGCTGGAAATTGGGGCAGGAGGTTTCCGATGAAGAACTGCATGCACTGATCGAAGCGGGAAAAGAACATCAGGCTAGTGAAAAAGCACTTTACCTTTTGGAACATCGCAGTCATTCTAAAAAAGAATTGACCGACAAGATTGCGAGAACAGTGGATCGGGATGCGGCCCAAAAAGCTGCCGACCATATGGAAGAACTGGGACTTTTGGACGACCAGGATTTTGGAATCCGCTATGCAAAAGAACTTTTTCGCAAAGGATATGCCAGACGAAGAGTGATGCTTGAGCTTTCTCGAAAAGGAATCAGTCAGGAACTGATTGAAATGATTCTGGAAAAAAATACGCCGGATCCTAATGAACAGATTGCAAAAATCTTGCAGAAACGATATCAAAATTTGGATGATGAGAAAATTCGCCGCAGAGCATATGCCGCGCTGCAGCGAATGGGATATGAGACCGATGAAATCCGCACTGCGCTGCGGGAGGCGGTTAATGAGGAGGAAATCGATGGCGAATTCCATAGGAATGGTGAATCTGGGCTGTGATAAAAACCGGATTGATGGGGAAATTATGCTGGCATCTCTTGCAAAAGCCGGTTGGGAGATACGGGAGAATGCGGCTTGCTGTGATGTTGCAGTTGTCAATACCTGCGGCTTTATCAAAGATGCAAAGCAGGAAAGCATCAACGAGATTCTGGAACTGGCACAGGCTAAGAAAGCCGGAAAGGTACGGGCAATCGTTGTGACCGGCTGCCTTGCAGAGCGGTATCAGAAAGAGATTTTGCAGGAACTTCCGGAATGTGATGCGGTCTGCGGAATCGGTGCCGACGGACAAATTGATGCAGTCTGCAGAAAGGCTCTTTTAGGAGATAAAACCTCTCTTTTTCCGGAGAAGACAGAGCTGCCGCTTTGCGGAGTCAGACGTCTGACAACGCCTGGTTACTACGCTTACCTGAAAATTGCGGAGGGCTGTGATAATCGCTGTTCTTACTGCGCAATTCCCATGATTCGCGGCAGATACCGCAGCCGTCCGATGGAAAGTATTGAAGAAGAAGCACGTGAATTGGTGAAGAACGGCGTCAAAGAGCTCATTTTGATCGCACAGGATACGACTCGTTATGGGATCGACCTTGAAGGAAAGCTGCTTCTGCCTCAGTTGATGCGCCGCCTCTGTAAAATTGACGGACTCCGCTGGCTGCGGGTGCTTTACTGCTATCCGGACAACCTCACAGACGAACTCCTCGATACGATTCGAGAGGAGGAAAAGATTGTTAAATATCTTGACCTTCCGCTTCAGCATTGCAGTGGCTCGGTCCTGCGCGCCATGCACCGTTATGGAGATCGGGAAAAGCTCACAAAGATGATCTCCAGGATACGGGAAAAAGTGCCGGATATTACGCTTCGAACGACCTTTATTGTGGGTTTTCCTGGCGAAACAGAAGAAGATTTTGAAGAACTTTGCAGCTTTTCAAAAGAAATTCAGTTTGAACGGATGGGCTGCTTTGCTTATTCCCAGGAAGAGGGGACTGAAGCAGCGGCACTTCCCGGGCAAATTGAAGAAGACGAAAAGATGCGCCGGCAGGAAATCTTAATGGAAGCGCAAATGAATCGAATGCAGGAGTTGGGCGAAAGTAAAATTGGAGAGCAGATCCTGGTCCTTTGTGAAGGATATGATCAAGAGGAGAAGGCTTTCTTTGGTAGGACACAGTCAGATGCGCCGGAAATTGACGGTAGAGTATGGTTCGAGGTGCCAGGTGAAAACCATCCGAATCCTGGAGATTTTGTAAAAGTTAAAGTGACAGATTGTGTTGACTGCGATTTAATCGGGGTACTTTCTGAAGGAGGAAATGAATGACACTTCCGAATAAGCTAACAGTGGCAAGAATGGCTATGGTACCGATCTTTGTGCTTTTTTTAATGATACCGGAAATCCCACTTCACTATTTTTGGGCATGCCTGATTTTTATGGTGGCTTCTTATACCGATCATTTGGATGGTATGATTGCCAGAAAACAGGGTTTAATTACAACTTTCGGAAAATTCATGGACCCTTTGGCGGATAAAGTGTTGATCGTAACAGCACTTGTATGTTTTGTTCGCTTGGATCTTTGCAGTGTTTGGTTTGTGGTTTTGATTATTGCTCGTGAATTTATGGTGACTGGTGTGCGCCTGGTTGCGATGGAATGTGGAAAGGTAATTGCCGCGAATAAATGGGGAAAGCTCAAGACGATCAGCCAGATTATTGCAGTTCTTGCAATCTTGGTTTTTCAGTCGGTGGCACAGTTCCAGCAGTTAAGTGCAGAGACCGTGGCAAGCCTTACCATGATCGGAAATCTTCTTGTGGGAGTCTGTTGCTTCTTTACACTCCTTTCCGGCGGAATTTATCTCAAAGAAAACTGGAAAATCGTCAGCGAGACAAAATAATAAAAATAATGAGGCTTTCCAAGTAATTGGAAATGCCTTTCTTTTTTAAGGATGGAAAAAACTAAGGGAGAATGAAAGGGATGATGCAATGGATATGCGAAAAGAACGATGCAAAATTTTGCATCCGGGGGCGAAAGCAGATTTTAGTCATGCATTAAAGCTTCAGGGAATTTTTAATGCGAGAGATTTAGGTGGGTATCAGACCATGGATGGACATACGGTAAAATTCGGGCGGCTTTTGCGCACGGGAAAGCTTTTTTCAGCGACCGAAGAGGATAAAGAGTGCCTTTTTAAAGCGTATGGAGTTTCTGTGGCCGTGGATTTGCGCGGTACGCCGGAAGTTAAAAATGCACCAGATCCAGATGAACCCGGCTTTGAGTCGATCCATGTGCCGATTTTGCCGGAAGCGTCGGCAGAATCTGACCTTGAGACAAAAAATACATCGGATGACAAAATCGGAAGCTTTGAAAGATTTTTTGCAACTCCAAAAAATGGAATACAGGGATTAATGGAAGAAGTCGAAAATCTGGGGGATGTAGAGACCCAGATGAGAGGCATTTATTGTGAAATGGTAGAAAATAAAGTCTGCCAAAAAGGATATCGCCGCTTTTTTGAAATTTTGCTGCAGCAGCAGGGCGGCTCATTTTTGTGGCATTGTACTGGAGGAAAAGATCGTACGGGTATTGGCGCCATTTTGCTTTTAAGCGTATTGGGAGTCGATCGTGAAACGATTTTGCAGGATTACCTTCTCACAAACTTTTTTGTAAAGAATCGTGCAGATCAAACGGTGCAGCATGCAACCCAAAACGGAGCTTCCAAAAAACTGGCAGAGCAGATTCGTATGCTTTTACAGGTTAAGAAAGAGTGGGGAAAAGTTGTTCTGACTTCTATCGAAAAAGGGTACGGAACAGTTGAAAGTTATCTGGAACAGGCGCTTTTTATTTCTCGCGAAGAGCAGCAGGCATTGCGTCGGTGGTATTTGGAATAAAAGTTAGGGGTTTACTTTTGCCTTCGAATTGCATATAATAGGATTATCCACAAAATGCTGAGAACAGAAGAAGTAGCGTTTCTTTTACGCATCAGAGAGAA
>DIQY01000007.1:0-7161 GCA_002424295.1 Ruminococcaceae bacterium UBA5450
AAAATCTGCCAGCGGATATTTAATTCCTTTTTGATAATCAGTAATTACAGAGAAAGCAGTTACTTCGGTTGCAGTGCCGGAGGTAGAAGGAATCGCCAGGAAATGCGCTTTTTTCCGTAAGGTTGGAAAACTAAATGGCGTAATCAGGTCTTCAAATTTGGTCTCTGGATATTCATAGAAGACCCACATCGCTTTTGCGGCATCGATCGGGGAACCGCCGCCGATCGAAACAATCCAGTCAGGCTCAAATTCGCGCATTGCCGCAGCGCCTCTCATGACGGTTTCTACCGAAGGATCAGGCTCTACACCTTCGAAGAGACGAGTCTCAATGCCTGCAGCTTTTAAATTTTCGAGGACTTTATTCAAAAAACCAAACCGTTTCATTGAGCCGCCGCCTACAACAACCATTGCCTTTTTTCCAGAGAGCTCCTTTAATACATCCAGAGTGCCTCTGCCATAATAAATATCACGTGGAAGTGTAAAACGTGCCATCTTTTGATTCCTCCTTAAATATTTTCAAACTGAACGTTATCTTTTCCATAAAACTGCTGTCTAAGCAGAATTGTGAAATCTTTTCGATCAGTCTGTTTATTTCGTTTATATTTTAACAAACGAAGTCGGTTTTGTATATTGGGAAAATCAACAATCTATCGGGCAGTTTTTTAGAGCTTATTTTCGGAATGCTTGTTTATTTTCCCAATGGATATTTTGGAAGAAGGTTTCATAAGAATGATAAGATTTATTCTGATCATTTTGGAGGCGCTGATTTTGTATTTTTTAGAGACGGTTGATGCTTTTATCTGGGGGCCGGGATTGCTAACTCTGCTTATGGGAACCGGCGCTTTTTTAACTTTGCGTCTCCACTTTCTGCCGTGGAAAAACCTTTCGAAATCTTTACACTTTGCGCTTAGTCCAAAAGCACGCAGCACTGTAAAAGACGGTGGGATTTCTCCCTTTTCTGCTTTGATGACGGCGCTTGCTTCGACCATAGGCACAGGAAATATTGTTGGGGTTTCTACTGCATTGGTCTTAGGTGGGCCGGGGGCGCTGATTTGGATGGAAATTTCAGCGCTCTTGGGACTTGCTACAAAATATGCGGAATGTATGTTGGCGGCAAAATACCGCAGAAAAAATAAATTGGGCGAAATGATCGGAGGATCCATGTATCCGCTGCAGGAGCGCTTTCCTTTTCATTCTATCGGGAGAATATTAGCAATCCTCTTTGCAGTTTTTGCAGTGCTGGCATCCTTTGGAATCGGAAATATGACGCAGGCAAATTCTGTATCGGAAGCACTTTATGTGACTTTTGGAGTCTCGCCGACCATCAGTGGAATCGTGCTGATGGTGTTGACTTTTATCATTTTAATTGGAGGAATTCGCAGTATTTCTAAAATTTCCTCTGCTTTGGTTCCGATTATGTCAATTCTTTATTTAATCGGTGGAACGATTGTGATCCTTGGAAATTTTCAAAATCTTCCCAGCGGAATCATTGAAATTTTTCGCCTTGCCTTTTCCCCTAAAGCGGCGGCGGCAGGAGCGGGAGAAACGATTTTAGCCTCCATGCAGAGGGCGGCAGAATGGGGAATTGCCCGCGGCGTTTTTTCCAATGAGGCAGGGATGGGTTCCGCTACATTTACAGCGGCGGCAGCTTCTTCGGAAGATCCTGTAGAAATCGGCTATCTCAGCATGACCGGGGTCTTTTTTGATACCACTGTCATCTGCACGATAACCGGGCTTGCAATCGTTGCTTCCGGCGTACTGGGGATTACAGATTCTAATGGAGACCCGGTTGAGGGAGCAGCTTTGACTATTGCTGCTTTTGAAACGGTTCTCGGACCTTTTGGAGGAAAGCTGATTGCGATTGGAATTACTTTGTTTGCCTTTTCTACCATTATTGGCTGGGCTTATAATGGAGAAAAAGCGCTGGAATATTTATTGCCGAAACTTTCTTACCGCAAAATTTACCGAGTCTTTTATACGATCGCTGTTCTTGTAGGGGCAACCATACCGTTGGAAGCGGTATGGACTTTTTCCGATATTATGAATGGCTTAATGGCAGGGCCAAATTTGATTTGCCTTTTGGCACTCAGCGGGGAGATTGCCCGAGACACCTTTGCAGAAGAAACAAAAGGGCAAAAGAAAAAAATGGTATCGGTCAAAAGTTCTTCTATTATATTTTCTTAAGAAGACAAAGCTTTTCACGATATTTTTGAGTACGCGTGAAATCTTTTTGAGTGGGAGCGGAAATTCTGGAAAGATCAGCGTTATGTTCCAGATCAACGATCTTTACAATGACTGCATCCTGATTTGTAGAGAGACGCAGAATATAATCATCATAGGACTCGTCTTTTTTGCGGTAACGGCACTTTCCCGCAAAAATCGTTCGCGCGGAAAAGCCTGCGGATTTTAAATCATCTTCGGTGAAAATGGTATCCTCAATTACATTATGGAGCAGAGCGATTACTTTTAAAGGGATAGCTTTTACTTTTCCGGAAACTGCAAGCGGGTGCAGAAAATAGTCGTTTCCACTTTTGTCGACTTGTCCGAGATGCACTTTTTGTGCAAAAAAGTAAGCTTTTGTCAGTTCGTCCAAAATGAGAGCTTCCTTTCGGGTTCAAATAAGATTATGGTAAAAAGCACTTTGAAATTTGTCAAGAGAAATCCTCCTAAATTCCGAGAAAAAGATTGCACTTTTTGTCAATTTTTATTATAATAAAAATAGTTGTGATTAAAAAAAGAGGGCGTTATGATGGAAAAAGTCGTTTTTGGGAAAACCGGCATTACAGTGAGTAAAAATGGATTTGGCGCATTGCCGATTCAGAGAATTTCAAAACCGGAGGCAGTTCACCTTTTAAGACGAGCCTATGAGGGCGGAATTACATTCTTTGATACGGCACGCAGTTATTCTGATAGTGAAGAGAAGCTTGGTGCCGCATTTTCTGATCTGCGCGAAAAAGTCTATATTTCCAGCAAAACGCCGTCTTTGACAGCAGAAGGATTCTGGAAAGATCTTGATACCGGTTTATTAAAGCTCAAGACCGACTATATTGATATTTATCAGTTTCATAATCCTTCTTTTTGCCCAAAACCGGGAGATGGGACGGGCCTCTACGAAGCAATGGAAAAAGCAAAAAAGCAGGGAAAAATCCGCTTTATCGGAATTACCAATCATCGCCTTTCGGTTGCGAAAGAAGCGATCGATTCCGGACTCTATGATACCATTCAGTTCCCATTTTGTTATCTTGCGACGCAAAAAGATTTGGAGATCGTCAATGGTGCAAAAGAGAAAAACATGGGATTTTTAGCGATGAAAGCACTTTCTGGCGGATTGATTCATAATGCGGGGGCCGCCTATGCTTATTTAAGCGCGTTTCCGCAGGTGCTTCCACTCTGGGGAATCCAGCGCGAGTCGGAATTGGACGAGTTTTTATCTTTTCAAGAGAATCCTCCGAAAATGAATTCGGAATATGAAAAAATAATTGATGAGGATCGAAAAACTCTGCAGGGGGATTTCTGCCGAGGCTGTGGTTATTGTATGCCGTGCCCTGCAGGAATTGAGATCAATAACTGCGCCAGAATGTCGCTGCTTTTGAGAAGAGCTCCTTCTAAAGCATATTTAACACAGGAATTTCAGCAAAAAATGAAAAAGATAGAAAACTGTCTGCATTGTGGTGCCTGTATGAAAAAATGTCCGTATGGGCTAAATACGCCAAGACTTCTGGAAGAAAATCTAAAAGATTATAAAGAAGTGCTTGCAGGAAAGAAAATTTAAAAGGAGGCTTTAAAAAAGTCTCTTTTTTTAAGAAAAATTTTGGAAATAGGGCTGTAAAATGAACCCGAAGGGGAGAAAAAAGTTTGATTTTTTTGTTTTTTGGAGTCATCTGCGGCGCTTTGACGTTGAGCTCAATCATTCGAGAACCACGTCGGTTTCGCAACAGCATATTTCTCCTAACAACGATTTTTTTCCTCTTTTCCGGGATCATGATGGAAAGCAATCATGCTCCGTTAATTGCAACCATTTTATCTTTAATTCTTGTAATTGTGATTCCGCTCAGCGTTTTGGCAGTGGCAGTTTTTCTTCTGATCAACGGCGTCATTATGGTGAGAAAAGAAGGCAGACGAATTCAGAATTTGCTGTCATTTGGTGCCGGTATGGCAATCTTTTTGGTTATTGGTTTCATTCTTTATATGGCTGCCATAGAACAAAACATGTCAGAAAATAAAATGGCCCTTGTTATTTTGATCATCCTTTTAAGTGCTTATATCGGTTTTACCTTTGTCGCATTTTTGCTCTATTCTTTTTTATATAGTCACCTACCTAAAGAAGTAAAATGTGACTATGTGATTATTCATGGAGCGGGATTGCTCCATGGAGAACAGATTTCGCCGCTTTTGGCAGGCAGAATTCAAAAAGCAATGGAGGTTTATCAAAAAGGTGGCTGCCGGGCAAAATTTGTGGTTTCCGGCGGAAAAGGAGCAGATGAGACCATCTCAGAAGCAGAGGCAATGCGGGATTATCTGATTAAGAGAGGAATTCCGGATTCGAAAATCTTGATGGAGAAAGAATCAAAAACAACTTTTGAAAATCTTCAGTTTTGTAGGAAACTGCTCGATCCAATTAGAAGGCCATATCACTGCATTTTTGTTACCAGTAATTACCATGTGTTTCGTACAAGCCTTTATGCCAGGAAGATTGGGATTGATGCCCAAGGCGTCGGGAGCAAGACAGCTCTTTATTATTGGCCCAGCGCAGTTATCCGAGAGTATGTTGCGGTGATGTGGCAATTCAAATGGGGATTTCTAGTTCCAATGATTCCGTGGCTGCTTTTCTATTTAGTTAGCTGCAGTAACTAAGAAGGAGTTATTTTATGATCAAAGCGATTGCATTCGATATGGATGGTGTTTTATTCGATACTGAACGAATTAGTAAAAGCACATGGACTCAAGTTGGAAAAGAATGGGGCCTTCCAGGAGTTGAGAGTCTTTTAAATCGTGGAATGGGACTTAATTATGAGGATACCAGAACCTTGTTTTTTGAAAAATATGGGAAATATTTTCCTTATGATGACTTTCGTACCCGCTGCTCGGAAATTTTTGAAGAAGAACTTTTCAAAGAAGGGCTTCCAATGAAACCCGGCGTTTTGGAAATTTTATCTTACTTAAAAGAAGCGAAAATCCCGGTGGCGCTTTCTACTTCTACTAGGCGAGTAAAAACGATTGCACATTTAAAGGAAGCCGGGATCGAAGATTATTTTAAAGTAATTGTAACGGGAGATACGGTTCGGCATAGTAAGCCGAATCCTGAAATTTACTGCAATACCTGTAGGGCTCTTGGGACTGTTCCTCAGGAAACGATTGCGATAGAAGATTCTCCCAATGGGCTTCAATCTGCCCGCCGTGCTGGGATGTTTGTGGTAATGATACCTGATCAGGTGGCGCCTACTAAGGAATTAGAACCTTTTTATGATCGGGTTTTTAAGTCTCTAGTTTGCCTTAAAGATTGGTTTTGTACAGATGTTTTTTAGTAAAACAAGAATCAATTCAATCATTTTTGGTGCTGCAGAAGTTTTTAAAAAATAAACATTTGAGGCAGATATCAGAGAAAAAACGATAAAGACAAAATTATCAGCAGATTTAGTTCACTTTACAAAAAAATTTCAAAGGACTATTCTGTTTTGCTTGTGGATATGTTATAATTTATTTAATATTCCAACTGTGACTTCCTACTTTATTTTTGAAACATAAAGAAATTTTGAAACTTTTCATGATTTAGAATTTGTATGATTAGATTTTGCTGAAATTTCAGAAAGGATTCGGATTGTTCATGAATCGCAGAAGACAATGGGAAATGAATCTTCTGACAGGGGCTGTCACTGCAGTAATCTCTCAAATTTACTGGAATATCTTTCTCGATGAGTTTCGTGTTTCTTTGGCTGTTGCTATTCTGCCGATCCTTTTGACGACGATTAATAAGGAAGAAAGTTCACTTGCAACCTGTGGATGTGTTTCCTGTATGGTGTTCCTTTTTCGCTGGGTATTGGCCATTATAAATGGGCAAGGCGTTATTGGCAGTATACAGACAATTCTCCCAGGAGGACTATTCTTTTTGTGTTATGGCCTCATTTTTGAAATGATGGTTCAAAATAAATATACGGCTTCCGTTACCCGCTTGACCTTGGCGGCTTTCACCTGTGACTTTATTTCTAATCTTTTTGAAACAATGGTGCGCAGTAAGCTGCTTTTTACATTGGTACAAGCAGAGAGAGTACTCTATCTATTTGAAGTCGCTGCGATTCGAACCATCATTGTAGTGGTCTTACTGATCCTCCTAAAGAGTTATCGGACATTGCTCACGAAAGAGGAACATGAAAAGCGATATCAGCGTTTGTTTCTGATGACAACTAGTCTCAAAACAGAACTTTATTTTATGCGCAAGAACACTGAAAATGTAGAGACAATCATGGGAAATGCCTATCATTTATATGAGATGCTTTCCGATTTAGATGTTCCGCAGGAAACACAGAGATTGTCTTTAGCGATTGCGCGGGATGTGCATGAAATAAAAAAGGATTATCTTAGAATTATTCAGGGAATTGAAAAAGAGGTCGATGAGCAGTATCCGGAAAAGAAGATGCATCTTAAAGATATCCTGAATATTTTGCAGGAATCCACTTATCGAATGATGGAGTCCAAAAATTTGGATATCAAACTGGATTTTCGCTATCAAAAGGATTTTCTTACAGATAAACATTATTCTCTTATGGCGATTCTTAAAAATCTCGAAAACAATGCGATTGAAGCGATCGCTTCCGTACGTTCGTCGGGGCTGGTTGAAATTTTCGAACAGCAGGAAGGCGATTCCTATGTATTTTCAGTGCGGGATGACGGCCCGGGAATTGCAGAGAAGAATCTGACCAAAATTTTTCAAATGGGATTTTCCACAAAATTTGATAAGCAAACCGGAAATATATACCGTGGCGTCGGGCTGGCAGGCGTTAAGGCAGCCGTGGAAGAAGAATTTCACGGAAAATTAGAGGTTCGTTCGGTTTTGGGAGCGGGAACGGAATTTCGAATTACGATTCCGATTGCGTCATTGGAGGGATAGCTTTTGAATATTTATATAGTGGAAGACGATCAGACGGTGATCGATATTCTTGAAGA
>DIQY01000007.1:7342-10208 GCA_002424295.1 Ruminococcaceae bacterium UBA5450
TTGAAGAATATCATTTGGGGGAAATCTGCGGAGACTCCGGAGGGAAAGTCCCCGATGAGCAGGAAATTCTTTCCCACAATCCGGATCTGATTCTTGTTGACTTTCTGATGCCGGAAAAAGATGGAATTGAAATTGTTCAAAACCTAAGAAAAATGAATTGCCATGCCAAATGTATTATGATTTCACAGGTATCTGATAAAAAGCTGATTGGAAAAGCTTATCATGCGGGGATTGATTTCTTTATTAGTAAACCGATTAATGTGATTGAAGTAAAAACGGTGGTCAGAAATATTATTAACCAGATTGAGAATGAAAAAACGCTTTCCAATATTCGCAATATTTTTCAAAAAGATACCGCTCTTTCTC
The DNA here is from genome assembly GCA_002424295.1 of Ruminococcaceae bacterium UBA5450. GTDB lineage: Bacteria > Bacillota > Clostridia > Oscillospirales > Acutalibacteraceae > Caproicibacterium. The sequence goes on from DIQY01000007.1 coordinate 7,709, forward strand.
CTGTGAGAAAAGAGGAAAAAGACGATTTTTCCATGCGCCGCTATCAATACATATTGAATCAGCTGGGAATGTCTGGAGAGCGCGGCAGCGAAGATATTTTGAAAATGTGCCAGTATTTGCGGGAAAATCATGTTTCTTTATCGCAGATTAGTCTTGGACAGCTTTTTAAGACACTTACTCATACCCCTCAGAATATGGAACAACGGGTTCGGCGGGCGATTGCTGCGGGGATGTGTAATCTTGCCCATCTTGGGATAGAAGATTTTATGAACGAGACGTTTGAGCGTTATTCGGGGAGCCTGTTTCCGTTTGAAGAAATCCGGGCGGAGATGGATTTTATTCGAGGGAAACGAGAGCGCGGAGGAAAGATCAATATCAAGAAATTCATAGACGGTTTGATGATCCTGACGGAACAAGGGTAAAGAGGATCAGGAGAGATAAAATACAAGGAAAGGGGGTGAGGCAAGAAAAGGAAGTCAATCCGTGGCTTTAAGTTGAGAAGCTTTCAGAGGACTCGGAAAAGAATCAGAGAAATGTTTTTGTAATTGTGATGAATAGTTGGGAAAGAAACTGTTGATTACGTCAAAAGTGCAAAAACATTTTCAAAGATCTGTATTTTTTTGTAGAATTCTGAAAGTCGGATGAACAATATAGATGAAAACAAGTGGCAGGGGATTGAAATATTAAGATAGATTAATCCTTAAGAGTTGTTTTCAGGGCCATGTGGCATTGTACCGTATGGTTGTATTTTACAGTTTTGCAGTAACTGTAAAATACAACCATACGGTGCAAAGATTTTTGCTTTGCTGTGCAAAAGTTTGCTTTGGATTGACTTCAAGACAGCAAAACGAGCTTTTTTTCAATGACTGAAAGAGGTTATGAAAAGAAGAAGGCTTTTTTTGTAGGAAAAGGAACAAAAAGTATTAACAAACGGAGGTAAATCAAAACTATGAGCAAGTATGTTGACAGAGTGATTGCTGACCTGAAAAAGAAAAATGCGAATGAGCCTGAATTCCTGCAGACGGTGGAAGAAGTTTATTCTTCATTGGCACCGGTCGTGGATGCTCATCCGGAATATGAAAAAGCTGCACTGCTCGAGCGTATGGCTGAGCCTGAGCGTGTAATTCAGTTTCGTGTAACATGGGTAGATGATGCAGGTAAGGTACAGGTAAACCGTGGATTCCGTGTACAGTACAACAGCGCCATCGGACCTTACAAGGGCGGACTACGGTTTGCTCCTTCCGTAAACCTTTCGATTATGAAATTCCTTGGCTTCGAGCAGACATTCAAGGACAGCTTGACCACACTGCCGATGGGCGGTGCAAAAGGCGGTTCCGACTTTGATCCTCGCGGAAAGAGCGATGGAGAAGTGATGCGTTTCTGCCAGTCCTTCATGACCGAACTGTATCGTCATATCGGACCAGATGTTGATGTTCCGGCAGGAGACCTTGGTGTTGGCGGACGTGAAATTGGTTACCTGTATGGTCAGTATCGCCGCATCCGCGGAGCTTTTGAAAACGGAACCATCACCGGCAAGGGCTTGTCCTACGGCGGCAGCTTGGTCCGTCCGGAAGCAACAGGTTTCGGTTCTGTTTACTATCTGCAGGAAGTTCTCCGTCACGAAGGCGAAGAAGTAAAAGGTAAGAAAATTGCACTGGCAGGCTTCGGCAACGTAGCATGGGGCGCAGCAACAAAGATTGCAGAACTCGGCGGCAAGGCAGTTACCCTGTCCGGCCCGGACGGCTACATCTATGATCCCGATGGTGTAACAACCAAAGAGAAATTGGACTTCATGCTTCAGATGCGTGCAAGCGGCCACGACAAGGTTCAGGATTATGCTGACAAGTTCCATTGCGAGTTTGTTCCTGGCAAGAAACCTTGGGAACGCAAAGTTGACATCGTAATGCCTTGCGCAACCCAGAACGATGTAACCCTTGAAGAAGCAAAGAAAATTGTCAATAATCATATTAAATACTACATCGAAGTTGCAAATATGCCGACAACCAACGAAGCACTGGTATATTTGATGGGCCAGAAAAATATGATCGTAGCACCGTGCAAGGCAGTAAACGCAGGCGGCGTTGCAGTATCCGGCTTGGAAATGAGCCAGAACGCAGGACATATCTGCTGGACAGCAGCAGAAGTTGGCGAGCGTCTGCACAGCATCATGAAGAACATCTATGATTCTTCCGTTGCAGCAGCAGAAGAGTATGGCCTAGGCTACAACCTTGTTGCCGGCGCAAACATCGTAGGCTTCAAGAAAGTTGCTGACGCTATGCTGGCACAGGGCATTTGCTACTAATTTGAAGTACATCCTTTATTGAACAACTCAAGTGGTTGATTGTGAAACCGGGACCATTTATGGTTCCGGTTTCACAGTAATAAAGCGAAACTTCGAGTAGACTGCTGTCATAGATAACAGCAGAACATTGTTAAAGGGACCAAAAGGATCAATGATTCTAGGAAATCCCTTCATTCAACCTGATTTTTACCGCACCGG
>DIQY01000007.1:10403-39281 GCA_002424295.1 Ruminococcaceae bacterium UBA5450
ACTATTGGCCGATCGCTCCCTAATAACAGGCAGAGTTCCCAACAAGCTCTGTCTGTTTTCTTATGTAAAAAAGGCACCCGAAAAAATCGGGTGCCTTTTTGCTGTGAAGAGGATAAAGAATTTTATAGACTGCTCGATCCTTTTAAGACCAAAATGATCTGATCGCAAAAGAATTCAATTCGGTCATCAATTCCAGGTAATTTTAAAGCGGTACCGGCGTTATTTGCGGTTTCAAGCATAGCAAAATTTCCAGGCAAATAAAAACTTTTATTCATATTGAGTGCGGCAATTAGTTGTCTAGCAATTAGATCACTTCCAGAATATCCGGAGACAATAATCGCAAAGACTGCTTTGTCATAAAAACGAGTTTGACGAAATAATGCCGTTAGGCGATTGACTAAGGCTGTTAAGTTTGCAGAGATGGCATCATTATAATTTGGGCACAACATGACAAGTGCATCCGCTTTTTTGATTGCAGGAAAGACTTGTTCTACCATTACACCACCATAAAAGCAGCGCCCTTCTTCACCAAAATGAAGACAAGTTGTGTAAGGACATCCTGCACAATCCGAAACAGCACCGTTTCGAACATTGATTTCAGTTAAATCACAGGAATTTTCAATTTTTATTTTTACTTGCTGCCAGAGCGCCAAAGTATTGGAAGTTTGACGGATTGAGGCATGAAGAGCCAGTATGTTTGGCCTTTTATGGACGGGAAATGAGTTTTCTAAAAGGCGTTTTACTAAGATACGCGCGCTTTCCTGGTAAGCACCAAAAGAATCAGTTCCCATGTTTTGTGATAGAATCGTAAAATTATCCAGCGTGCGGGTACCTTCTACCAAAGGGCGGCCAACAAAAGCACAACCTGCAAGGTTTGCAGAAAAGACTAGTTCACTTGCGATGGATTTTGTATAGAGTTCACTTCCTCCATCAACCAAAATTGCGGCAGTACAGCCGCAAAGGCTATTGGAATGCGTACGCAGCCATTTTAAAAAATGGTAGTATTCAAAATTAATTCCAGAGTTTCCAAGATCAATTGCAAACAAAATTTTTCGATTGTTTAAAGGAGAAAGTTGATTAGCAAATTCTATCGGGTCATAAGAGATCCCTTGAAATGCATAATCCAACACTTGCTGTAGGCGGTTCGTTTTCACATCTTCGGAAGCTTTTGGACGAAAGAGTAATAAGGAAGATTCCAAATCGATTACCCCCTTTTAGATCAGTGAACGCAAATTTTTAGACGCATTTTCGATGCGGTCAAACAGTAGATCCGGAATTTTCGGCAGGACCTCGGTTTCTACTCCGGTGGATGTGCAGCGATTTTTGACGCCCATAAAAGCACCGCCAAGATAAACGGAACCGCAGTGCCATTTTTCTTCCAGGGTGAGGAGCAGCGAAAGGGCACCGGATGAAATTGCAGGGGCTACATAAGGCTTATAACCGATTTGACGCATTTTTAAATTGGCAGTAACCGTTAGTTGCGTTAATTCTTTGGAGAGAGTATCGTCATAATGCGAAATGGAATTTGCAATGACTAAATCGCTTCCGTGAGGGCCAAAAGAGCGACCTTCCGACAAAAAATCCGTAAAGCGCGGATCCCTTTTCGCATAGTACGCTGCACGTGCATTCATAACACCAAGCCCGTATCCCTGAATTTGCTGCGGGAACAGTCCGAGTCCATCAAATTCACCATGCTCATTTTGATTGCTTGCAAGGAAAGCAGTTTTGGCGAGGGGATCCACCGGATCGCTCACTGCTGCCCAAAGTCCCTGATAGTGCTTTTCCCGAGCAAGCTTTGCATAGTGAGAAACAATCGCTGAATTGGCCTCAAATTGTGCCATACGCACGTCTTTTACACCGGAGCCTACAGGAGGAATCCCTTTAGAAGCAATAAAAGCAAAAAGATCACAATCGAAAAGTTGATCTGGAGAGATCACTTCTACGGGAGGAAAAGCATCATAATTCCATGGCAGAGAAATCTGATTCATTTCCATCGCCCATCGTGCGGTTACTTTTTCTGAAATATCACAAATGCCAATGGAAGAAATCTGGTCTCTTCCAAGCAGACATAAACCGATCAAAAGGGTACTGCCGACGTCTCCGATTGCCAGTAAATTGATTCGCTTTTTTCCGGATTTTTCACGCGGATTCAGCAATTCCGGCCAACGAGAATGGCGAAAATTAACAGCTCGCAAATGCCCTTTGGAAATTTGCTCCGAAAGGAACGGATCGACTGCTTCTTTTGGCATGCGGGAAGCGTCTAGAAAACGAATATCTTCTTCTTTTGCCAAAATTTGTCCGGGATGGTTTACAGAAAATGCTGCACGGCAATTTTGGGGATCTCGTTCAAAAAGAAAAACAGTAGGTGCATCGCCGGATTTGGGGCATGTGGATTTTACAAATGGAAGATTCGGATTGAGACTGCAAAGCTGTAGACCGTCTTTTTCGTAATAGTAAAACATATCAATTATACCTCTCTTAGAACATCCGATTAAATCATCAGATTTTGCATGCGCATCAGCATTTCGAGATCATTTTGAAGATAACTTGTGACCGGAAGGTTTGGGTCATAAGAGATTCGACTGCCTTTGTCCGGGCACAGCGGCAAAACAATTGCCTCAGGAAGGCGGCTAAGTGTAAGATTGCGAGAGAACTTCTCTCGATACTGAGATTCCAGAACTCGAAATACAGCAATGGCATTTTCGATACAGCAGCGGGAAAGAGAAAAGATTGCCTGTTTGGAATATTCTCCGGAATCTTCCGGAATTGCATAGGGCAAAAAACGGTTAATAGAAGGCTGCAATCCTGGTACCGGATTACTGCTGCGGTGAACAGTATCGCCGCCGATAAAGGGATAAAGCGTGGATTCCACAAACCATTGCCGCAGATTCGGAATGTAGTAAACGCTGTCTACCGGATGCCCCTGCAGCTTCATTAAATCGCGGCCGCGAGCGGAAAGAATGCCGACCAGAATTTGCTGGATCGGAATTTCTTGGCGACGAAAAATTGGATCCAATGCGCGGATACGATCCCCTTCATGAATCAGGTCGTCTACGAGAATGACGGGACGGTCAAAGGATTTAATACACTGCACTTGACTTTCAATGGGGGTGTAGTGTGGAAATGCTTCAATTCGGCTGGAAGTGCTATCAGGCGAAAAAACTTTATCCGTGTGCAGTGTTTTTGTAACGGTGTTTGGAATCACTTTTCCGCGTAGAATTTTACCGAATGGAACACACATGGATTTTCCCAATGTCCGCGGCACGGTTACGGTATTCGGGACCTTGTTTGCGGCAGTGATCTTTTCAACTAGGCGATGATAAATGATCTCTGCTGAGAAAGGAAGTACAAGGTTTCCGGGATAGAGTTCCGTAAGAGTCAAAAGCAAGCGATTATGGGCTTCTCCCATTGTTTTGAGAAGCTCAGGACTAGAACTAAGCGGTTCTTTAATCGTAGTTTCGAGGTTTTGAATCAAAACAATGGGAGCGTGCATGTCGACAGCCATGCATGGTACGCCAAGGCGATTCGATCCGGCTTCTGAAAATCCAAGTCGGCGAAGCGTGGAAATCAGATCAGGGGAATAATCGGAATAACGAGGCAGAAATAGCGCAAATCCACAATGCTGACGCAGTGCAGAAGAAAGTGCCTCTGATAATAGCAACTGATCAATATTTTGTGTTTTCCATGGTGCAAGCGTATGAACTCCGGTAATCAAAAGAATTTTACCGCTTGTTCTGCGGCGAATCTGGTCTGACAGTGAAAGATCGTGCAGAACATCGAATAAATCGCTGGGAGAAATAATGGACATCGTAAGATCACCGAGCAGTTGATCTTTTTCTTCAGAATTTAAGAGCAGAATGCTTTTTTCTGGGGGGCCGACGAAATTTTGATTATCGGAGGAAATTTCCTGAAAATGTAGCCCTTCTGCAGATTCGAGCGGCTTATAAGGCGGCTCGCGCAGATAGAGGTTGTTTTCATAGATAAAATCTTTTACGATTGGGTCAATCAGATTGGAGATGTCCCGATTTAAGTCAATGTTGTCACGAATTTTAGTAGAACTGATGTCTTCCAAATGATTCGGAAGCTGGAGATGAATCATTTCTCCGGTAATTTTGGCCTGTGCTTTTTGATCTTCAGAAGCGGTTGTTTTTCCAGTTTCCAGACGGCTAAAAATGATGTGATTCATGCTATGAATGGAATTTTCTGAAGGCGGCGTGCGATAGGAGGAAGCATTGCGCACAACATCACTGCCAACAACCATATAAAGTTCTCTGTCGGAAAAAACATCTTTTAAATGCTTCAAGTCATTTGGATTCGCAATATTTACCGGAATTTCATCTGGGAAGAGGTAGACATTAAATTCATCTGCAATAGACATTTTAGCGATTTCACGGCGAATCAGATGCGGTTGTGTCTTCTTTGACCATGAAAATTCATCGATCGCAAGAAAAACCTCGAAACCAAGGTCTCGAATCTTTCGGACGATCTCTTTATGAGAAAGAGTGAAAGGATCAAAAGTGCCTGGAAAGAAGGCGATCTTTTTCTGCTTTGGAAAAACAGGAAACTTATGATCCAGCCGATAAAACGAAAGGAAACGATAAATATGCGAAAACGCGGCAGCTCGATAAAGAAATGAAAGTTCGTTTTCAGGGCTTTCGTCGAGAAGAAATAGAATCTTTTTTGCGCTGAGAGAAAACAAATCAGCTTTGGATTCATTGGAAAGTTCCGAAGAAGCAAAGATTGTTTTTCCAATAATCAGCAGGGATTCCTGCTGTACCGATTGCTGAAAGTGTGCAAGACCGGAAAGCAACAATCCCATCAGACGCTTTTTATATTCATCAAACATGTTTTTTGATTGAGGAAACCGAGTCTGATAAGAGGGAAAAGAAGCAAGCATTGCTCCGACGACCCCCAATGCTCCGGAAACTGTATGAAGATTAGAACTGCTTGAAAGACGTTGAAGACGGCCAATTAATCCTTCCAAAGATTCCGGATCAAGATAAAGTGCAAGCCTGCCGAGATAAGCAGGAATTTCTTTCGAAAATTCGTATTCGCTGCCTTCCAAACTGCGGGTGAGCTCCAAAACAATTTCTGTTCGTTGATCCGGTTCCAATATTGGAATCAAGTCTACTAATGCCGACCCGGCCTCATCTCGGACAACGGCCCATTCGCTGATTCGAATCAAATTGGCAAGATGTGCTGCAATGTGAGTTGGATTTTCTAAATGTCGCTCTTTCACTTGATCCATCAAAAGTTCGATATTGACAATTTTAACCGACCAATGAACAGAAGGCTTTAAATCTTCTCGGAAAATTTCGTTGAGGATATTTTCTTTATAAAGCTTATGTTCCTGACGGCTAGCATCTATTCCGGCATTCTGTAAAATATGGCACTGCAAAAAAGTCAGGGAAAGGCTGTCTTCATAGGGAACTGAAAGTGCAATGCTTCCGGCGTGATGGCGGCAGTGGCTGTCGGACGGCAGTGCATCGGTCATGCGCATTAAAAACTGCAGGGCAGAAACCTGTAAGTGCAGCTGATTTCCATTTAGGCAGAAATATCCTGCAAATTGAGTTAACAGATCGAGCGCAGATTCAGAGCAAAGGGAAAAAGCAGAATCGGGAAGAAGGTTGAGAAGTACAAAAGCAATGTTTGTAGGGACTTTTTGAGGAGCAATATAATAACGCATAATAGCGTCCATAAAATGTGGTGTATCCTGTTTTTGACAATTTTCCAAAAGAGAAGCAATCACATGTTTTGCAGAATATCCGATTCGGTCACGTTGCTGGATAGTTATTTTATGGTCCGGATAAATAAGCATGTCTAAAAACCGTGTCCAGAGGGTAAAGGGTGTCTGCTCCTTTGGATCGGAGGAAACGTCTGCCGGCAGTTCTTTTCGGTAGCCAAGCCTGAACTTTGCCAAAAGCATGCCCATCAGATCGGCTGCCTGCAGACGAATTGCACCTTCTTTGTGCATTAACAGTTCATAGCAAAAACTGAGCATCTGAACTTTTTGATGTTGACTAAGATAAATAGAATATTCTTCGAGAATGTTTAAATAGGCCCGCAATTTTTTCCAGTCTTTTTCGCTGTGAGCAGCTTCCAAGATATTCCCAAAATGTCGGCCGCTATTCATGCGGTGCATCAGGCGTAGATTGTGATCGATGCAGCGCATCATGATTTCCTCGGTGATCTCTGTTTCATCAAGAAGTGCTGCGCTGATTTTTGGCTTTGGAGTGATTGTCTCTCCAGTAAAATCCACATCAATGCCCAGACGACGCATGTAGTCCTCAAAATCGCGCAGCTTTCCATAGACAAATTCATAGCGGCGCTTTTTAGCAGTATCTACATTATCGAGCTTATTGAGAATGACCTCAAAAGACTCTTGAAGGGAGAAAATTTTTGAATGTTCAAGGCCTTTGTCGTCTCGAACCTGTTTTACTCGAAAATCGGCATAGATCAAACATAGGGATTCTGCCGTCAAATTTTCCAGTTCTAAATCCCATGTAGAGTGGTTCGCAGCAATGCGGCCGGCTGCGTTTAGATGACGGGAAGAAAACCATTGATCGGTATAATAATAGTGCTGATAGGGAACACGCTGTGGCACTTTGCAGCCGAATTTTCCAAAATCATGCCCTGCAGCAGCGGTAGAAATCAAGGAAAGGTTAATGGGAACGCCTGCATGATCGAGTCCTCTTGCAGCATTCATCGCTACATAATGGACACCGGCGACATGATAAAGCAGAGGGTAAGGGGTCACTTCGGCGCCAAGCCTCATCAGTTCGTAAACAAATTCTTTGCGGAAGACGTCGAGAAAATGGCCGTATTTTTGGACGTCGTCCCTGTCGGTAAGCACTTCCTGAGGAACAAAATGAAAATCCATAAAAGGGTCAAACGGCAATGCTTTTCGCTCATAATCAAAAAGTACCTGCAAAATATTTAGAAAGCAAAGCGCACCATCGCGATATTTTTCTGCTTGCTGACGAAATGCTTGTTCAGGAAACATGATATTTTTTGCAAACTGAAAGGAAAAAGATAACCAGCCTTCTTCTGGGATTGGTGAGATATTGGAGAGAGGGACCTCACAGCATTCGAGAATTTGAGCGCAGGTTAGTCTTTGATTGATCGGGAACAGGGCGGATTCCATAGAATCGATCCAATCTGTATCAGAAAGGAAGTGCTCTATTTTGGCGCTGCTCAGAGTCGTTTGCTTTGAAAACAGCGAATCATTGAGCACGATACGAAGCGTATTCCGAATGCGTTCAGACAGTTGTTTTTTCATCTGAGAAATCCTCCTGGTAATTGGTATAAAAACTGATTTTTATGCTCTTATTATGCACGCTTTTAAACAGTTTGGCAAGAAGGGTAGAAGGAAAGATCATGCAGATTAATTTGTATATTTTAAAAATGAATTTGCCAAAAAAACGTAGATATGATATATTAATTATAAATACATTAAAATGGTAAAATGTGAAAAGAAAGGAATTTAGTAATGAAACAATATCGTGAAAAATCCACAAATTGGATTTTTAAAATTGTTTCTTCTAAGAAAAATTTTCGGGTTTTTTGGAACTGTCTTTGGGCCGGTGTTTTTGGTTGGACAATGGAAACTGTTTTTTGTTCAATCTTATATCACTCTTTGCAGGACAGAGGATTTCTCAGTTTACCTTTTTGCCCAATTTATGCGGTTGGAATTTTTTTTTATCTTTTAATGGAAAAATCGCCGAAGCCTTCCGCTAAAAACTTTTGGCGTCTTTTTTTTGTGGTAGCAGCTGCTGGAACAGTTTTCGAAGGATTCAGCGGGTTGATTTTAGAACGATTTGGAATTAAACTGTGGTATTATGAAGGAGTTTTTCCATTGAGCTTTCGATATATTTCACTTCCAGTCAGCGTTTTTTGGGGATTGGCGGGAGGAATTTATCCTTTATTTGTGATTCCCAAAATCAATCATTGGGCCGACTCTATTTTGCCAAGTCGAAGGAAAGTCTGGTTTTTGGGGACAACTCTTTTAATTTTAGGTGATTTTCTTTTTACTTGCTGGCGAGTGTGGAAAAACGGAGGATATGTGCCGCTTTATTAAAAAACAATCAGGAGGAAGGTTCCATTTTTTTGACAGATGTGCTTTTGTTTGCTTTGGGAACGGTAGCTTATCTCCTTTTTATGCTGCTGTTCGACCGTTGGATCTGGCGAATCGTTTCACAAAATTTTTCAGGAATTAAGAAAAATTTTTTCGGCTTGATCTGTTTCATACTGGAAATAATACCAATGGGTTCTATTTATCAATTTTTATTTCCGGTGCGTTCCCTAAGATGGCTTTCGGCAGCTGGTTTTTGGGTCATGGGATTTTTAATCTATTTTTTGATCAGTCTGGTGGTTCTCAGGCTGCTCCAAAAAATTTTGGGAGCTGTTCTGCATCAGAAAGAACGCTTTTTAACACCACGTTTTCAAATTTATAAACTTGCAGTAGGCGCAATTTTCAGCATTGGAATTTGCTGTTGGGGATTTTGGGCATTGCAGAATCCAACGGTTACATCCTTTAATGTTGGTCATGAGGGAAAGGAAAAAATGCGGGTGGTGGCCCTCTCTGATCTTCATTATGGTACAGTAGGCGGTACATTAGATTTGAAGAAAATGGTGGAGCGAATCAATGATCTAAATCCCGATCTTGTACTTTTTGCCGGAGATGTTTTGGATGATCGAGCAGATCAAGCCGACAAAGAGACTTTTACAAAAGCAGTTTCTTCAATAAAATCCAGTTATGGAGTCTATGCGATTATGGGAAATCATGAATATAAGTATAATACCCCTGAGCAGATGAGAGCCTTTTATCAGGGAAGCAGTGTTGAACTGCTTTGCAATCAAACAAAAAACATTGATGGAAAGCTTCTTCTGTTGGGACGTGATGATTATGCAGTCGGTGGAAAAAATCACTCAAGAATGCCTATTTCTCAGCTCTTAAAAGGTCAAAATACCGATTTACCTCTTTTGGTACTTGATCATCAGCCACAGGATTATCGTGAATCAGAAAAAGATGGTGCTCTGCTGCAAATTTCGGGGCATACGCATAATGGCCAGATTTGGCCCGGAGATTTGATCGTTCATTCTATTTTTAAACTGCACTATCAAACTCCTTCAAATGGTATTTACCGGGAAAACAATTTTACTCTGGCAGTCACCCGCGGATATGGTGCGTGGGGATTTCAAATGAGAACGACAGGCAATGCGGAGATCTTTTGTGTAAACGTAACGGTGCCATAAAAAATGCCTCCGAAGAAGGGCAGAGGATAATATACGGACAGACTTATCATGAATCATGTTTATTCATGAAGAGAATTGGTAGCAGCATAACAAAAGATAAACGGGATCATTTATGACTGTTGACAAACTAATACGATTAGTCTATAATGCATTTACATTAGTTTGAGAGGAGGCATAGCATGAGCACAAAAAAAGGCTTGGATTCACAAACAATCCTAAATGCAGCAGCAGAGCTGGCCGAAGAAAAGGGGCTTGAAAATATTTCGTTGCTTCAGGTCGCGGAAAAACTCGGTGTAAAACCACCATCACTGTACAATCATTTGAGCGGATTGCAGGAACTCTCATCGGGTATTGCAAAGCTTGCTATCAGTAGGCTTGAAGATACCATTCGCAGCGCAGCAGTCGGTCGGTCAAAAGAAAATGCTTTGGTGGCGATTGCTTCTGCATACCGTAAATTTGCGAAAGAAAATCCTGAACTTTACAAAGCAATTTTGAGATTTCCTACCTATAATGACAGTAATGTTCAGGAGGCAGGTCATGCCGTTGTTCGCATTTTATATCAGGTGATGGAACCATATCATTACAGCCAAGAAGAGACGATCAGTTTTGTCCGCGGATTCCGCAGCGCACTTCATGGCTTTGTTTCACTTGAAGAGGCAGGCTTTTTCCAAAGTACCGAAGCAAATGTAGATAGAAGCTACGAACAGCTCGTTTTACGCTTGATATCGACTATAAATACAAAAGAAGATGCTTAAAATGTCTCAATATATTGCATTACCTATCGTAGGATTTGTGGTCGGCTTACTGATCATTTCGCTTGGGGGCGGAGGCGGAGCCGTTTATGTAGGGATTCTAACTGTTTTTTTTAACATTCCACCTGGCATCGCGGCATCTACCTCTCTTGCAACAACGATTCCAACTACAGCAGTGGGGACTTTCAGCCACTGGAAAGCCGGAAATGTGAACTGGCGTTTTGGGCTTACCATGCTGATTGGCGGCGTGGTCGGATCCATTGTAGGTTCCCTGTGTTCTGGATTCTTGCCGGAAAGCCTATATAATAAGGTTACCGGAGCAATTTTACTGCTCCTTGCCGTACAGATGCTCGTTTCATACATAAAGAAAAAAGGCAATGTACGGAAAACCGATCAGACCCATAAGAAATCCAACACTGTTAAAGCAGCCTGCTTTGGGCTGCTCGGTGGAGTTATGTCTGGGCTTGTTGGCCTCAGTGGCGGCGGTCCGATTATCGCGGGGCTGATGATTCTTGGATGTCAAGCGCTCGAAACGGTGGGGACCTCTGTCCTTGTGCTATTCGGTATCGCTCTTACTGGCTTTATTACGCATCTTGGAATCGGGAGTATAGATTGGAAACTCGTAGGACTTCTTACTATTGGTACAGTTTGCGGCGCTTTCATCGGTCCGGTCCTTCTTAAGCGAATAGATAAGAGCAAGTTGGAAAAGGTTCTCCAGCCTGTGCTTTTTATTATGATTGTGGTCATGGGCGGAATAGAAATGTTTAAATAATCCGCATCTCTCTGTATAGCGAACAAAATATCTTAAATACAGTAAACCCGGCGTGACTTACGCCACGCCGGGTTTTACCAAAGTAATTATTTCTTTAGCGCCTCCGAAAAATCGGAGGCGCTTTTTTATTTTTTTAGAGCGTGTAAAAACCGCTGCTGAATATAAGCATTTGCATTTTTTTCTATGGTATCGTCCAAAGGAGCGAGAGTACCGTCTCCCCAGCGATTTTGAAGGGCAGCAGATAGAAGGTGGTCACACAACTGTGGATTTTTGCTTAAAAGTGGGCCATGCAGATAGGTGCCAATTACATTTTTATAAAGAACGCCTTCGCCGCCGTCGTGCCCGTTGTTCCCTTTCCCGTAGAGTACTTTTCCCAACGGATTGACATTAGGACCAAGAGAAGTGCGTCCGCCATGATTTTCGAATCCGACAACGGGCATTTCACAGAGAGAAGTCTTAATAATTAAATTGCCAATTAATCTTCCATGGCCATTGACCGTCTCCAGATCCAAAAGACCAAGACCATCTACTTTAGAACCATCAGCGGCCATATAAGAGCGGCCGAGAAACTGATAGCCGCCGCAGATTGCAAGCAATACACCACCGCGTTCGATATAATCGGAAATAGGAGAGCGAAGAGAGTGAATATAATCCATCGCAATGGACTGTTCCCTATCGGGACCGCCACCAATAAAAAGAATATCTAAGTTTTCAAAATCCACCGGATCGTGAAGGCAGTAATCCTGCTGTTCCACCCCAATTTGGCGCCATTGAGCTCGTTTGGAGAGACAAAGGATGTTACCGTCATCCCCATAAAGATTTAAAAGATCCGGCAACAGATGTCCAATCGTGATTTTACGGTTTTCCATTATGCTCCCTCCTTTTCATTTGATGTCAAATGATCAAGAAAATTTTTGGTGGGAGCAAGCGCAGAGTAATTTGGAAGGATATAGACGACTTCTCGGTCACCCGAAAGTGCGTCATTAATTGCTTCTTGTACGGTTTCGCAGAGCTTTGCCTGCAGTCCGCCGTATTTCATGCGAACCTGCAGATCGTTTCTCCGAATTCCACAGGCATAATAGGTGTTTTCTTTTTGGGAGGCCATCAAATCAATATCGGTATCCCATAACCAAGAAGGGTCATTGCCATCGTTATCGTGGTCATTAATAATTACAATAACAGCTTTTGGACGCGGGTCCTGCAAAACAACAGAAATGGCCTGATTGGTGCCATCCGGATTCTTAATCAGGTTTAAGACCAACGGCTTTTTTAAATTCTGGTAAAATTCCATTCGACCATTTTGCGGACGGTAGTGATCAAGCGCTTCCTGAAAATTCTGTGTGGAAACCCCAGCTTCGTGGGCGGCTGTATAGGCGGCAAGTACATTATAGACATTATAAATTCCCGGCAAATGGCTCCGAATCATTTCTCCATTGACTGAAAATTCAGTCTGCTCGCCAAATCCGATAGTCAGATCTTTCAGTTGGTAATCCGGGGCAGGACGGGCAAAATCACAATTTGGACAATAAAAGTCTCCTAGACGGCCATAGTGTTCACCGTGATACTGCAATTCGGTTCCGCAGTAATGGCAAAAGCAACTGCCCTGATTCTTTCCTGTATAAGAGCCGAGTGTTTCGCAGAGCCCAAAGGATTTGGCATGATGCCCACAATTCTTAGCGACATAAGTGACCAAGGGGTCATCAGCATCGTAGAGCACCGTCGTTTTGGGAGAAAACGAAAGAGCTTTTTGAATGGTTGCGGCTACCGTATCCAGTTCTCCGCAGCGATCCAACTGATCGCGAACGAGATTATTGATCAAAAGATAGGTTGGCTGCACTTTTTTAACAATTTTGCGGGTAAAAAGCTCGTCCACTTCTAAAGTTGCCCAATCAGCCTGTACCTTTCCATGAGAATCCGCCATTCGCAGAAATGCCGCAATAACGCCATTTGTCATGTTGGCGCCTTCTGCATTGCAGACGGCCCGTTTTCCCTGCGATTGGAGCGCTCGGTAAAGAAGATTATTCACTGTGGTCTTTCCGTTTGTAGAGGTGACAACAATAATTCCTTCGGTCACATCTGCTGCCAGCTTTTTCAGGATCCATGGGTCTACCGCTCTGGCGGCTGCTCCCGGCCATGCACTGCCGGAACGGCCCAGTTTTCGGCAAAGTGCGGTCATCAGCCTTGCGGCTTTTACAGACAGCCATTTCATGCCGGACTCCTCCTATCATTGTGAAAGAGAAAATTCCCTTTTTGTCTTTATTTTATCATTAGCAAATATGTTCTTTATTATAAGAAGTTTCTGCCATTTTGTCAATTTTCGGGTGTGTAGAGCAGGCGGTCACTGGAGCGTCTGTGAATGACAACGCTTTGTACCAGTCCGATACCAAAATACAGACAGGAGGATGAGGAACCTCCTGCACTAAAGAATGGCAAGGTAACCCCCATGACTGGGAAAAGGTTGAGACACATGCCAAGATTAAAAATCATCTGAGAAAAAATCATTCCAAAGTAGCCCATGCAGATACTGCTTCCCAAAAGATCGGTGGAATATCCTGCATCTTTTAAAATCCTGGTAAGCAGGAGTGCGAGAAGTACGATTACTGCCATACAACCCACAAATCCCAGAGATTCTCCTGCGACGGAAAAAACAAAATCACTTTGCTGAATCGGGACCAATCCGGAATTGACGCGAGGAGCTTGGAAAAGGCCTTTTCCGAAAAAGCCCCCACTGCCGATGCTGATTTTTCCTCGCAGCTGCTGCAGCCCATATCCCAGTGGGTCTGTTTCCGGGTGAAGAAAGATTAGAAAACGTTTGCGTTGATAAACATTCAGAACAGAAGTCCATGCGATTGGAAAAGCAATAATCACAAGTCCGGCTAAAATTGCAAAATACCGCAGTTGAATCCCGGCACCAAATGACATAAACAAAAACATACAGAAAAAAATAATGGCAGTGCCGTCATCGTGCTGCAAATGAACCAGCATGACCGGAATCATTGCATGGGCAGCAAGCAGAATCACATGCAAGGGGGAAGTGAGCAGCCCTTTTTCTTTTAAAACAAATAAATGGTTGCCAAAAGTAATTAAGAAGCCAATTTTTACAAGTTCACTTGGCTGAAAGGTCAGACCTCCCGGCAATGAAATCCATGCTTTTGCGGCAACCCCGTCGGCGCCTGTTACCGTTTGTCCTTTAAGTTGCGTTAAAAGAATCAAAAACAGGCAGAGCGCGGCAACCACATACCAAAAGTGGGCAAGTTGGCGATAATCGATCAGAGAAAGAAGAAGTGCAAAAAAATATCCGGTTACCGCTGCTAAAAGCTGAACCGCAAAATAGGAAAGACGACGCCCTTCTTCTGTAGGGACCGTTCTTAACAGCAGCAGCCCATACGCAGTAATCATGAGCATGATTCCCCAGAGTATCTGGTCCGATTTTTTAAAGTAATTTAGTAATCGCCGCTGCATTTTTTCCCTCCTCTTTTTTGATATTATAGTGATATTATATCATAAAGAGAAAGGCGGAACCAGTCCTATCGGGATAGAAATCTTTGGCGGCAGCTTGATTTTCCTATCGGATTTATTGTATAATTAAAATACTGAAAGAAGGCGGAAGTAATGATGATTTCAACCAGAGGAAGATATGCGCTGCGGGTGATGGTGGATCTGGCGGAGCATACCGGAGAGGGTTTTGTTCCGCTGAAAGAAATTGCTGAGCGACAGGAAATTTCCGAGAAATATTTGGAGAGTATTATTGCAATCCTTTCGAGAAATCAATATCTGATTGGGATGCGTGGGAAGGGCGGCGGCTATAAACTTGCCCGTGCGCCGGAAGAATATACGATTGGAAGTATTCTACAGGAAACGGAAGGAAATCTTGCGCCGGTGGCCTGCTTAAGCGGCAATCAAAATGAATGCAGCCGCAAAGAAACCTGCCGGACTCTTCCTATGTGGGAAAAACTCGATACGCTTGTTCATGATTTCTTTGAAGGAATTACATTAAAAGATTTAATACAACAGCAAGAGCCGCAAAAATGAAAAATTTAAGTGCCATTTAAAACGACCTGAAGATCCCTGCCGAAAGATATTTCTTGGTAGGGATCTTTTTCTATATCACGGCGTTTTTAGCTGTGCAACGATCAACAATTTGACGTGCCTATTTTAATTTTTTAATTAAATCATATTAAACCTATTGACATAGTATGAAAAAGAAGGTATTGTATTAACAAACCAACAGAAATGGTGGGAATTTAATGAAACATACATTTGAAAAATTGCTGAGACAAAATTTCCGTTTTGGACGAATGTGATTGGGCTTTTACGAAAACAGTCAACATGACTTTAAAAACGGAAAGGAAAGATTTTCATGTCTTCTAAAAACTATAAATTTGAAACTTTGCAGCTTCATGTTGGTCAGGAAAAGCCTGATCCGGCAACCGATTCCAGAGCGGTACCAATTTATGCAACGACCTCTTATGTGTTTAAAGATTCTGCGCAGGCGGCAGGAAGATTTGGATTAACAGAGCCAGGCAATATCTATTCTCGTCTGATGAACCCGACCTCCGATGTGTTTGAAAAGCGCATTGCAGCGCTCGAAGGCGGCGTTGGTGCATTGGCAACGGCAACCGGTTCAGCGGCAATTACTTATGCGGTGCAGAATATCACGAAGGTTGGAGATCATATTGTATCTTCCTCCGACCTTTATGGAGGCACCTATAATCTTTTTGCAAATACGCTGCGAGATCAGGGACTGGAAACCACTTTTGTAGATTCTTCTGACCCGCAAAATTTTGAAAAGGCAATCAAAGAGAATACAAAACTGCTCTATGCGGAAACGCTGGGGAACCCCAACTCCAATGTAATCGATCTTGCGGCGATTGCACAGATTGCGCACCGTCATGGAATCCCATTTATCGTGGATAATACTTTTGCAACGCCGTATCTGCTGCGGCCTATCGAATACGGCGCAGATGTTGTCGTACATTCTGCAACAAAATTTATCGGCGGCCACGGAACCACGATGGGAGGCGTCGTTGTAGACGGCGGACATTTTGACTGGGCTCAGAACGACAAGTTCCCGGGGATTTCTCAGCCGAATCCCTCTTATCATGGTATCATTTTCAGCAAAGCCTGCGGGAATGCGGCTTATATTACAAAACTGCGCACGACTATCATGAGAGATGAGGGAGCGACAATTTCTCCGTTTAATTCCTTCTTGCTTCTGCAGGGCCTTGAAACGCTTTCTTTGCGGGTAGAACGCCATGTGGAAAATGCGCTGAAAGTTGTCGATTATCTGAAGAACCATCCCCAGGTGGAGCGGGTTAACCATCCGTCTTTGGCAACCGGCCGCGAAAAAGAGCTTTATGATTCTTATTTTCCAAACGGAGCTGCCTCCATTTTTACTTTTGAAATCAAGGGCAATGCTGAAAAAGCAAAGAAATTTACAGAATCGCTCGAACTTTTTTCACTCCTTGCCAATGTTGCCGATGTAAAGTCTCTGGTGATCCATCCGGCTTCCACGACGCATAGCCAACTTTCCGAAGAAGAACTGCGGGCGGCAGGAATCAAGCCGAATACCATTCGTCTTTCCATTGGCACGGAACATATTGATGATATTTTGAATGACCTTGAGCATGGTTTTGAGGCTGTTCGCTAAATTAGACTGCGCGGAAAATTCTTTCTTTTTATAAAAGGAACCGGGCCCGTTTCATTTGCGGGAACCCGGTTCTTTTTGTTTTTATTTAAGACCATGATAAAAGGGCAAAAATCAGTCTGCTGATTTTCCACTGACCAGAAAAGAGGCATGTGCTGTAGCAACGACTCTGCCGGTGTCTCTGCTGTAAACAGTACAGTGTGTTTGGGAAATACGGTGTCCCAGATGATCGACAGACGCTTCGACAATCAGTTCATCGCCGGCAGCGGCAGGAGCAACATAGTTAAGGCTCATCTGAATGGTAGGGCCGTCGTGTCCCTCGGAAAAGATATAAGGCAGGCAGCCCATCGTGGAATCAGCTGCGGTTGCAATGATGCCGCCATGAATGTTATTGAGTGGATTAAGCTGCCATTCCCGAATCGGAAATCCCAGTTTGACACTTTGTTTTTGTTCATCAAAGGCAATCAGCCGAGGGGTCATCTTTGTATTGAGTGTATCAACATCAGTACGATTACGGTTTTCGATAAAAGAGTTGAGAAGCTCTTGAGGGGTATGTTTCATGGATTGAAACCTCCGTGATTTTAAAATTCTGTAATTTGTAGGAAATGCTTTTTTAATCTTCCATGCGTCCTTGACTTAAGAATGAAGCGTGGGACGAAGCAATAATCTTGCCGGTCTTGGCGCTGCGGGCGATTCCACGGGTTTGCGTGACCCGATGACCGGTATAGTCAATAACTGCTTCTACCTGAAGCTCATCGCCTGCTGTCATCGGAGAGACATAATCAATACTCAGCTGGATTGTGGGTCCTGCGTGGCCGGGAGCAAAAATTCCGGCGAGAGTTCCCATCGTGGAATCCATGGCAGTAAAAATCATTCCGCCGTGAAGATTGCCCATATCGTTTAGTTGCCAGTCGCGGATGGGAAAGCCCAAAATCAGGCTTTGTTTTTCTTCATCTATTGAGACAAGATGTGGTGCCATCATGGTATAGATCCGGTGAATGTTCGGCTGATTTCTTCCTTCCAAATATAAATCCAGTAATTGTCTGGGAGTAAGTTTCATTTTATTTTATAAGCCTCCTTAAATTAGCATAATTTAAATTTATTTTATCGCCTTTTCTGCAGAAATGCAACGAAAGTGGGCAGATTATCAAAGAAAAAGCGCTTTTCCAGGGCAATAAAGTGTGTTATAATAATTCTAAATGATTTGTGGAGTTTTTCCGCACATGAAATCGAGGACGTAACGATTTCATAAAAATTGAATTTTTGGAGGATAACTTATGCTGAGTGACATCGAAATTGCACAGCAAACAAAAATGCAGCCGATTGCAAAAATTGCTGCAAACCTTGGAATTCACGAAGAGGAACTGGAGCCATATGGCCGCTATAAAGCCAAGCTCAACCAGTCCCTTTTTGACCGTTTACAGGGAAAAACAGATGGAAAACTGGTTTTAGTAACCGCCATCAACCCGACACCGGCAGGAGAAGGAAAGACAACTACAACGGCAGGTCTTGGGGAAGCAATGGCTAAAATCGGAAAAAATGCGATTATTGCACTGCGGGAACCGAGTCTTGGCCCGGTTTTTGGAATTAAGGGAGGAGCTGCCGGAGGCGGCTATGCACAAGTTGTGCCGATGGAGGATATCAATCTTCATTTTACCGGTGATATGCATGCAATCACCGCGGCAAATAATCTGCTCTGTGCGATGCTTGATAACCATATGCACCAAGGGAATCAGCTTGGAATCGATTCCAGAAGAATTTTGATTACCCGCTGCATGGATATGAATGACCGTGCTTTGCGCAATGTTGTGATTGGTCTGGGCGGCAAAATCAACGGTGTTCCGCGTGAAGACCATTTTTGCATTACCGTTGCAAGTGAAGTCATGGCGATTTTTTGTCTGGCAAAAGATTTGATGGATCTCAAAGAAAGACTTTCTAAAATTTTGGTTGCCTATACGTTTGACGGTAAACCGGTTTATGCTGGAGATCTTCATGCCGAAGGTGCAATGACAGCGCTGCTTAAAGATGCGATTAACCCCAATTTGGTGCAGACGCTTGAAAACACCCCGGCAATTATGCACGGCGGTCCATTTGCAAATATTGCGCATGGCTGCAACAGCGTGCGTGCAACCCGAATTGCTTTGAAGCTTGCAGATTACTGTATTACAGAGGCAGGTTTCGGTAGTGACCTTGGCGCCGAGAAATTTATGGATATCAAGTGCCGTCTTGCGGGGCTTCATCCTTCCTGTATCGTACTGGTGGCAACCGACCGTGCGCTGAAATATAATGGCGGAGTGCCAAAGACGGATACCTCTAAGCCAAATCTGGAAGCACTTAAAAAAGGAATCGTCAATCTTGGCAAGCATATTGAAAATATGAGAAAGTATGGCGTGCCGGTCGTGGTTGCTATTAACCGGTTCCTCACAGATTCGGAGGACGAGCTTTCTTATATTGAGCAGTTCTGCAAAGAAAATGGGGCGGATTTTGCACTGTCCGAAGTCTTTGCAAAAGGCGGAGAAGGCGGACAAGCTCTGGCAGAAAAAGTGGTTTCTGCCTGTGAAAAGCCTTCTGATTTTCATCCGATTTATGAGGAAGATCTTTCTGTTGAGGAAAAAATTGAGACGATTGCAAAAGAAATCTATGGGGCAGATGGAGTTTCCTATTCTAAGCAGGCGAAAAAGTCTCTTGCAGAGATTAAAAATCTTGGCGGGGACAAGATGCCGGTCTGCATCGCAAAAACGCAGTACAGCCTTTCTGATGATGCGTCTCTGCTGGGACGTCCGCAGGGATTTGGGATTACGATCCGTGATCTGAAAATTTCCAGCGGAGCCGGGTTTGTTGTGGCCTATGCAGGGGATATTATGACAATGCCCGGTTTGCCGAAGGTACCTGCTGCTTTAAAGATTGATGTTTCAAAAAACGGAAAAATTGAGGGACTATTCTAATGAAACCCTTTTTAAGTCATTCTCCACAGGAGACCGAAGCATTTGGACATCGAATTGCAGAGCGATTAAAAGGCGGAGAGGTGCTTGCCCTTTTTGGGCCGATGGGAATGGGAAAAACTGCGTTTACGCGGGGCGTGTGCGCAGGACTTGGCATTACAAGCGGTGTTTGCAGCCCCACTTTTGCATTGGTGCATTGCTATGAGGGAAGGCTCCCTGTTTACCATTTTGATATGTATCGGGTAGACGGCTGGGATGATCTTTCTTCCACCGGATATTTTGATTATCTGGAGTCCGGAGGGGTGCTGATTATTGAGTGGAGTGAAAATATTGAAGCAGCGCTGCCGGAAACTGCAGTGCGGATTACAATTGAACCCGGCGAAAAAGAAAACGACCGTATTTTTACAATAGAAGGGTTGTGATTCTATGAAATTGTTGGCGATTGACGCTTCTGCAGGTGCGGCTTCTGCCTGTGTCTGGGAAGAAGGAAAGGTGCTCGGAGAAAATTATATCAATACGCGTCTGACTCATAGCCAGACCTTAATGCCGATGATTGACGGCGTTGTGCAGTATACCAAGATTCCGCTTTCTGAAATCGATGGATTTGCAGTTTCTGCCGGTCCCGGATCTTTTACCGGGGTGCGCATTGCGGTTTCCAGCATTAAAGGAATCGCTATGGCAACCGGAAAGCCATGTGTTTCGGTTTCGACATTGGAAGCGATGGCACAAAATCTTTTGGTGCTGCCCTGTACTGCATGCTGCGTGATGGATGCTCGCTGCGGGCAGGTTTATAATGCTTTGTTTTCTATTGAAGATGGAAAGGTGCGGCGCCTTTGTGAAGACCGCGCTTTGTCGATCAAAGAACTTGCAGAAGAATGTGCCGGACTGTCGGAACCATTGGTTTTAGTTGGAGACGGTGCACAGCTTTGTGCAAAATCTCCGGAGTTTATGGAAATTAATGCGTGTCTTTCCCCGGAACCAATTCAGTATCAAAGAGCATCTGGGGTAGCGCGGGTAGCGGCAGAAAAGTTTTTACGCGGGGAAACGGTAACAGCGGGAGAACTTCAGCCGATTTATCTGCGGTCACCTCAGGCAGAGCGCAACCTGCGCCTAAAAAATAAAAGAGTTTGATAAGGAAAAGGAGTATGAAAATTCATGATTGCAATCGGAGCTGATCATGGCGGATTTCAGATCAAAGAAGCCGTAAAAGCATATTTGGACAGTCAAAATATTGCTTATCAGGATTTTGGAACCCACAGCGAAGAAAGTGTGGATTATCCGCCTATTGCCGCAAAGGTAGCACATGCGGTGGCTGATGGAGAATGCGAAAAAGGAATTCTCTGCTGTGGAACCGGCATTGGAATGTCAATCGCCGCTAATAAGGTGGATGGTGTTCGCGCATCTGCATGTGATAACGAGTTTTGTGCAGAGATGACGCGCCGCGACAATAACTGTAACTGCCTTTGTATGGGCGGCCGCGTGATTGATAAAGAAAAGGCGGTAGAACTCACTAAAATTTATTTGAAAACGCCGTTTGAAGGCGGACGCCATCAGCGTCGTCTAGATCAGATTGCTGCAATCGAACAGAATAAGCTGTAAGATATAAAAACAAATATGGAGGTCATTTAAAAATGGACAAACAGGTTTTCATCATGGATCATCCGCTGATCCAGCATAAGCTCACATTCTTAAGAGACAAGAATACGGGCTCAAAGGAATTTCGCCAGTTGGTCAGCGAGATTGCAATGCTGGAGTGCTATGAAGCGACACGGGATCTTCCTCTGGAAGAGGTCGATACAGAGACTCCTGTAGCGATGGCACATACAAAGGTCATTGCAGGACGTAAACTTGCTTTCGTTCCGATCTTGCGTGCAGGTCTTGGAATGGTGGAAGGTGTTCTGGAGATGGTTCCCGCGGCGAAGGTTGGACATATTGGCCTTTATCGTGATCCCAAGACGCTGCAGCCGGTAGAATATTACAGCAAACTGCCCCATGACATTGAAGAACGCGATGTCATTGTACTGGATCCCATGCTGGCAACCGGCGGCTCCGGAATTGATGCAGTGACCATTATCAAGCGTAGCAATCCTAAGAGCATTAAATTTATGTGCATTATTGCAGCGCCGGAAGGCCTTAAAGCATTTACCGAAGCGCATCCGGATGTGCAGATTTATTGTGCAGCAGTGGATGAGCATCTCAATGAACATGGATACATTGTTCCGGGCCTTGGAGATGCAGGAGACCGTATTTTTGGAACCCTGTAAAAAATTATTTTTATAGATATTTTTATAGAAAATAAAGATCCCGATGGTGAAAAGTAAAAAACTTTTTGCTGTCGGGATCTTTTGATAAAGAATTTTAGCCTTGCTATTTTAACTTTCGACTAAATTCCATAAAAAGTAGTATTTTTTTACAAAAAATTACTTTTTTCTTTCATTTTTTCAAAAACTTTGCTATAATTAGGACAAACTTAAAAAATAGAGGCGCAGGGCTTATGGGAGAAAAGTGTTTGCGAAAAAAGCGTAAGATTTTAATTGGGACGGTATTGACTTTTGTAGTGGCGGTCGTTTTGATTGGAGTGTGGCAGTATCAGATTCACGGCGCTGAAAAAATGGCGCCGACAAAGATTTCAGATGAGGCGGCATTTAAGCAAAACCGAATGGCTTTTCCTCTTGGCAGTCAATGGGTAATCTTCAGTACGGATGGGCAGAAAACGAGGCTTGCTCTTGTGGAGGATTCTGGGAAGCTCAGCGAAGGAACAGCACCGAAGGAATTAGAAGGAAGCTATTTATTCGGTGCAGTTCAGGCTGACAAAACGGTCTTTGTTGGCTTTGAAAAAGATTATTTGCTCAGGGTAGAAGCGGTTTCTCTTCCTTCTGGAGAGACTTGCGAATGGAGTGGCTTTTTGCCGGAAGATTCTAGAAAGTGCAGTGATCTGTATTTTGATTCTCAAACCAATAGGATGATTTTACGTTATTATGGAGAACGTGCGTCAATTCTTAACTATGAGCTTTCGTGGGGGAAGGAGCCAGTGTTGATGAGGGTGCATGATGAACCGCAGGCCTCTACCGGAGTTCCTCTTCCGGATGAGACGTCAGAGGTTTCTGAACCTTTTGAAAGTTCTGCCGAATCTTCGTCCGAGGCGGTCAGCTCTAAACCTGAGCCGAGTTCTTTATTGCCTGTTTCCTCAGCAAGCTCACAGACTAGCGCGTCAGATGAAGATTATTATATCTTTGATGAGCCGGTTACGGTCAATCAGTTAAAAGAAACGTTTAACCGCGTTAGAAAAAACAAAAATGTGGAAGTCCTTACGAAGGCGGGATATGATGTTCCAGAAGGCACCGTTGTAACAGGAGATCAAATCTCATTCTTAGACAGTGAAGGGGAACAAAAGACGATAACCGCGGTTATCCTAGGGGATCTGACTGGCTCTGGGAGGCCGGATTCCAAATCGCTGAAAGTGTTTTATCCGGCGCTTGCCTATCATTCATTTAACGAACTTCAACGCCGTGCCGCTGATCTGGACAGAGACGGAACGGTCACGACTTCTGATCTTTTACTTTTAAAGAAGAGAATTCTTTATGGCACAGTAGGATAAAACACCGATGGAGACAGTGCAAAACTTACCGAATTTACAGTACTAGATGAGAAAAAAGAATGGGTGTATAAAAATTTTTTGGTTTTACAAAATTCTCCTTGAACCACAGAAAAGAATCTTGTATGATGAATAGAAACTGTATAGAGGGTGATTTTATGAAAAAGCAACCGCGTGTAGCAGCAATTCATGATCTTTCCGGCTTCGGCCGTTGCTCATTGAGTATTGTTCTGCCGGTTCTGAGTGCAGCCGGAATTGAGACCTGTCCGATTCCGACCGCTGTTTTTTCCAGCCATACCGGAGGCTTGCCGGGCGTTTGGCATCAAGACCTCACCGAGGCCATGGATGGATTTTTAAAGCAGTGGAAACAGCTTGGCTTGACTTTTGATGCGATTTATGTAGGATTTTTAGGCAGTGAAAAACAAATTTCCATAGTAAAAGAATTTTTGCAGACGTTTTCCGGGCCGAAGACCTTTATACTGGTCGATCCTGCAATGGCAGATCATGGTGCGCTTTATCAGACTTATACGAAAAAAATGGCAGAAGAAACTGCAGAACTTTGTTCTGCTGCAGATTTAATCGTCCCGAATCGTACTGAGTCAGCTTTTCTTCTTCAGGAGCCCTATGAGGAAAAGCCCTGTGTACGGGAAGAAATTGAGTCTCAGTTAAGGCGCCTTTCAGATTTGGGACCGCGTAAAGTGGTTTTGACAGGCGTCTGGTTTGCACCGGCACTTTTGGGAGCAGCGGGGTTTGACCGTGATACAGGAAAGTTCAGTTATGCATTGGCACCAAAAATTCAAGGAAATTATCATGGAACGGGAGATCTTCTTGCCTCCTCTCTTTTAGCGGGAATTTTAAATCACATCTCGTTTGAGGGGGCTTTGCAGGCGGCAGTCGATTTTACGGCTCTCAGTATTCGTACAACATGGGAAGCAGGGACGGATCCCCGTTATGGAGTTTTGTTCGAACCGCTTTTGCCGCAGTTTCAAAAGGCGATCGGCTGTTTTTGACTGAAAACGAAAAGGCATAATCTTTACATTTTATGAAATTCAGGCTATACTTAAGGAATCAAAGCTGGCAGCTTTTGCCGCTGAGATTCCTTTTCTTTATTAAACTATTAAACTAAAAAATTCATTTTATTCCGAAAGGAGGGGAAGACTTGGAGCAAGTACTAACCGTACTGAAATCTGTACCCAATCTGGTCTTCTTTGTTTTTCGCATTATTATCCCAATTCTGTCACTTTTGGTGATCTTGCGCTGTTACGCTTCTATGCGCGCAGGACGCAGAAGAGAAGAACCGGTAGTCTTTTTGGAAGATGCAACTTCTGGAGTTATGATACCAGTCCTCTATTGGGAAAACAGCATTGGACGGAGCAAAAGCTGTGATATTCGGATTCCGGATGATACCATTAGTCGGGATCATGCTGTTCTGATGCGCCGAGAATCCGGTTGGACGATCGTAGATACGGAAAGTAAATCCGGTACCTTTTTAAATGGTAAAAAAATCAAGGGGCCTATGAGCGTACGCCCTGGAGATACCATTAAAGTAGGCGCGACCTCTTTGATTTTAAAAAGAGTGACCGATGTAAAGCCTCAGGCACGTCCCGGACGTCACCAGCAGGCAAAAACACCTTCTCCGGCAGGATTGCTTCTCACAACTACTTTGATTCAGGTTCTGCTTTTTTCGCAGGCCTGCTATGGTTCTGGAGAGCTTTCGTTGCTGCCGGTTTTGCCATTTGTGGTACTTTTGATTGTAGAATGGGGACTTTATTTTTATTCCCGCAGGATACTTAGCCGCGTAAGCTTTGAAATTGAGACGATTGGTTTCCTGCTTTCTGGAATTGGACTAGCTCTATTGTCCGGACAGCGTTTGGAACTGGACGAGGGACAAGCTTTGCCGAGCGCTACCACCCTTTTTCATTGGGCCAGTATGAAAGTAGCCTATACACAGGTGATTACGATGGTAATGGGTGTGATCCTTTTTTGTTTGATGGTTTGGTTTATGAAGGATCTGGAGCGTACTACAAAGTGGAGAATTCCGGTTACTGTTGCGGCAGTCGGATTGTTGGCATTGAATCTTTTGCTTGCACATTCTACTTATGGTTCTAAAAACTGGATCAATATTGGTGGAGCGAGCATTCAGCCCAGCGAATTTGTAAAGCTTGCTTTTATTTTTGCTGGCGCTGCAACACTAGACCGCTTGCAGACAAAACGAAATTTGGCCGGGTTTATTGGCTTTTCTGCTATCTGTATGGGTGCACTTTTTCTCATAAAAGATATGGGAACCGCAGTTATCTTCTTTGTGACATTCTTGATCATTTCTTTTATGCGTTCCGGAAGTGTTCGTACAGTCGCTTTGGCAATTTCTGCTGCCGGACTTGGGGCATTGCTCGTTTTTCAGATGATGCCTCATGTTGCCAGTCGTTTTGACGGTTGGAGACATGTTTGGGAGGATACACAGAATGCCGGATATCAGCAGTCCCGTGGAATGAGCTATGGTGCCGGCGGAGGACTTTTCGGCCTGGGAATCGGGAACGGCGGAATGGGTGCTGGTACCGGTCCTATGACCGGAAAATCCAATATGCTTTTTGCTGCCAACAGTGACTTGGTCTTTGATATGATCTGTGAAGAACTTGGAATTGTTTTGGCAGTTGTTGTTTTGGTAGGTCTCGTTTTGTTGACTTTTTATGTGCGTGGAGATGTCAGCCGCAGCCGCAGCACGTTTTATTCGATTTCGTCTTGTGCGGCAGCCGGAATGCTTTTGTTTCAGACGATGCTGAATGTTTTTGGCAGCACGGATGTTTTGCCGTTTACCGGTGTGACGCTGCCCTTTATCAGCGCAGGCGGTAGCAGTATGATCAGCTGTTGGGGAATGCTTGCATTTTTAAAGGCCAGTGATGAACGTACTTATGCAGGCCGCCGCCGGGGAAGTGTCCCTGTTCCACAGCCTAGTAGAGAAGAGCCGGAATATCGGCCGCGCAGAGCGGTGAGGGGAGACGGTGACTGATGAATGTAACCCGTAAACGTTCTTTTATTTTGTATTTTATTATCGTTGCCTTTATCGGCTGTCTAGGATTCTTTCTATTCGAATATTTTACGAGTGCTTCTTCATGGGCAACGAATCCTGTCAATAAGCTTGCAACAGCGCAGGCAGGCAGCAATTCTACCGGGCGTGTTTATGATCGCAACGGGGTATTGCTTGCCTATAGCCAAAATGGCGAGCGCCTTTATAACAGTGATAAGGAAATTCGGTGCAGTATGCTGCATGCGGTAGGGGATACCGAAGGGAATATTTCTACTGGGGTGCAGACTGCCATGCGTAGCCGTTTAACCGGTTATAATCTGATCACTGGCCTTGGAACGCCTTTTGGATTAAAGACGACCGGAGATGTGACGCTTACGATTGACAGCAGTTTAAATAAGACCGCATATGAGCTTATGAACGGGCAAAAAGGCGCCGCGATGATCTATAACTGGAAGACAGGAGAAATCCTTTCTATGGTGAGCAATCCCGGCTTTGATCCACAGAATCCACCCCAGGATATCGGTACAAATGCTGCCTATGATGGTGCTTATGTGAATAAAGTGCTTTCGGGTGCTCTGACTCCCGGATCTATTTTTAAGATTGTCACGACGGTGGCGGCCAGCGAAAACATGCCGGATTTGGATAGCCAGAGTTTTCATTGTGATGGATCCGAAGTGATCGGAGGATCGCCGATTACCTGTACCGAAGTACATGGGGATCAGAATTTTCAGCAGGCGCTTGCCAATAGCTGTAATATTGCATTTGCGCATCTGTCCATTAATCTTGGCGCCAATACAATGACGAAGACGGCAGAAGAACTGGGATTTAACAAGAGCTTTGAAGTGGATGGAATTCCGACTGCAAAAAGCAGTTATAATGTTAGTACTGCCAGCGAAAATCAGCTGGGTTGGTCTGGCGTAGGACAATATACGGATACCGTGAATCCCTGCCATATGGCAAGAATTCTGGGAGCAATCGCAAATGGAGGAAATGCAGTGACACCGCATTTTGTTAAGATTTCCGGGCTTCCTGATCTGATCGGGAATTCGGGAGAATCCATGATGTCAAGTACGATTGCCAATCGCGTAAAAGCCTATCTGCGCTGGAATGTGCAAAATTATTATGGCGATAAGATGTTCCCTACTGGGATGCAGGTTTGCGCTAAGACCGGTACGGCAGAACTCGGAGAGAATAAACAAAATAACGGTTGGATGGTTGGCTTTTCTCAAAATGACAGCACACCGTATGCGTTTGTTGTAGTAGTTGAGGATACTTCTCAGTATGGATATCAGTCAGCCGGACGAGTGGCCAGCGGCTTGATGCAAGCTGCCACAAATTTGAAAAAATGATGAATGGGGGAAAATAAATTTCCCGTTATAATCGCTTGTATTTTTGAAAAATTTCTAAAAAAGAGCGGCAAAGCCTAAATGAAAAAGGCTTTGCCGCTCTTTTAAATTTTTAACTTTAGGTTCGGGTGATAATGGGTAAAAGATCCAAAGGACTTTTTGCCAGATAGACTGCATGATTTTCAGAAAGTTCTTTGGCATCACGAAATCCCCAGAGTGCACCGGCTGTATCCATCCCTGCTGCTGCACCGGTCTGCATATCGGTGTTTGTGTCGCCAATATAGAGAATTTCTTTGGGAGCTAAGTGAAATACTTCTGCAATTTTCAGAGCACCGTCCGGAGCGGGTTTTCGGGGAATCCCATCTTGCTGGCCGCAGCAGACTGTAAATGTCTGCGCTGGAAAATAATTTGCAATGATTTTTTGTACCCATGGGTCTGGCTTGTTGGAAAGAACCCCCGTCGGAATGGCATGTGTTTTCAGTTCTTTTAAGAGCTCTTTCATTCCCGGATAGTCTGCAATTTTGCGGCAGGGGTCAGAGGCATAGAGTGATTCATAAATATGGCGGAGATGAAAAGCTTCCTCTTTTGTATGGCCTTCTGGCTTTACCCGGTTCAGCATACGCTCGATTTGTACCACAGTGCCGTTTCCCACAATCCTCCGAAAATCTTCCGGAGGGATTGTCGCGTAATGGCAGGCTTCAAGTGCTTCATTGGAAAATTCCGCGATAGAAAATAAAGTGTTTAAAAGGGTTCCATCCAAATCAAAGATGCAGGCTTTATACATGTGCAGAATCCTCTGCATGTTTTTTCACGATATGATCTGCGCACTTAAAGATACTGCTCTGTGGAATAAATCCCCGTACACAACTGACGGGATAAACATTGCTGTCACGCCCAATGACAGTACCTGGATTCAGAACAGAATTACAGCCCACTTCGACTCGATCACCGAGAATTGCGCCGAACTTTTTTCTTCCGGTAGGAATTGCCTGAGGACCATGAACTACAACCAATGTTTTGTCTGATTTTACATTGCTGGTAATGGAGCCTGCGCCCATATGACTGTGAAACCCGAGAATCGAATCGCCAACATAGTTATAATGAGGAACCTGCACATTGTCAAAAAGGATCACATTTTTGAGTTCGGTAGAATTTCCGACTACGCAGTGACTTCCGACAAGCGCATCTTTACGAATGAAGGCGCCTGGACGCACTTCGGTTTCCGGACCGATAATGCAGGGTCCCGCGATGTAATTATTTGGATAAATTTTTGCAGATTTTGCGATCCAGATATTTTTTCCCCGCTGTTCATACTCCTCTTTCGGAAGAGTGGGACCGAGCGCTAGAATGAAGGAATCGATTTCATCCAGTGCTTCCCAAGGATACTGGAACTTCTGTAGGAGAGGTGCTGCCAGTGTATGAGAAAGATCTAATAGTGATTTTATCGTCAATTCTTGTACCATAGAGTAAACATCCTTTCTATAATAAAAGAGGTCTTTTTTTTGGCCTTACAGAAAGGATGTTTACTCTATGGTACAAGAATT
>DIQY01000034.1:0-236 GCA_002424295.1 Ruminococcaceae bacterium UBA5450
TTCATTTAGCCGCCTGAATAGCGGCGTAATATTCTTCGATTCTTCTTAGAGCCTGTTTAAAATCTTTTAACAAGCACAACGATAAACGCCAGAACGAATTTATGAATATATGGGAAAATTCAGGAAGACGAAGACGTTTGATTATGAAGTGGAATGTTAAGGGTTAATTCGTATTTGTCGTCATTCTGAAGATCAGTTCGGTCGTAAATCAATCTGTTTCCTGTTCCATCGAAAGA
>DIQY01000034.1:473-668 GCA_002424295.1 Ruminococcaceae bacterium UBA5450
GGCGTTATAGCACATAAGCTCGGAAGAGCCCGACAGCTCGGTTTCCACCACAGGCCTTATGGACTCATCTACGGTTGCATAAATGATGCGATCTTGGTTTGCAGCCCAGACCATTCCGGTGTTTCTAAGCTCGTCGCGCTTTTTTTGAGTGGATGCGTCAATAACAAAGGTCCTATGCACCACGCATGTCCCTTC
>DIQY01000034.1:901-18334 GCA_002424295.1 Ruminococcaceae bacterium UBA5450
GAATAGAGATTTAAGGACCCGGTCAGGTCCTTATCCTTAATTGTAGTTTCTTGACCCGTTTGAGTCGATATGACGGCGAAAGACTCCTGCTCTCCCTTTGAATAAATAACAGCTATTTCCTTTGAATTGTGAGAGCAAACATAGTCCTGTACTTCCGCGTTTTTCCTTAGCGAAGTGAGGATTGTGTCCAGATTGCCGGATTTATTTGCGGGAACTGACAAATGAGAACAACCGGTGAATAATATGGGAAATCCAATCCCAATTAACATTAAATACTGACTGAGCTTTTTCATATGTTACCTCCGTTACTTGAATTACACTCAAGTCAATAATATTTGTATGCCGCCACCTTGTCAACATAGAAGCCGCCGTTAAAAAACTGATTTAAGGTAGAATGATTTGTATGCCTTGCAAGGTCGCGTATCTTTACCCTTTTGAAAAAGTTTTTTAAACTCCCGGCACAGCCGGGAGTTTTCGTACTACAATAAAACTGCGGAAGAAAAAATGGTTCTCTTTCGCAGTTCGTATATTCTGCTAATAATACAGACACAAAATTACAAAATATCTTCGAATTCTACATATTTCCTTGATTATTTGCTATTCTGGGATTATAATTTATTTAATGTATTCGGTATAGGATAATCTGATGGAATTTACAGGCAAGGGCTATACCATGATGTTTGAGTAATACATGTAATAGCGATAGTGGAAAGTTCAGCAAGAAATAACCGGTTAAAATTTGGGGCAATCTATATTAAATCTATTGAAGAAAACTATTAGCTTGGAAAGCTCGATTCAAAAACGGCACAGCAGTGATAGATCATAATAATAATGAGGCGAGCAGTATGAACGAGCGGCAGCCTTCGTTGACTCATGTAGAAAAATGGAATGACGAG
This sequence comes from Ruminococcaceae bacterium UBA5450, assembly GCA_002424295.1. Classification (GTDB taxonomy): domain Bacteria; phylum Bacillota; class Clostridia; order Oscillospirales; family Acutalibacteraceae; genus Caproicibacterium. The sequence continues at coordinate 1,798 of DIQY01000034.1, forward strand.
ATTAAGAAATATACGCACATTACCATAGATGAAGCGAAAGAAGAATATTCTGGAACGATAAGTGCCAGCACTAGGATTTTCCGTTGTTATGCTTGCGGAGACTATGTATCTTTGACAAAAGAAGGTATTCAAGAGCGCCATTTTAGGCATGAACATGACGAGAGCTGTCGCTGCCCGGATAAAGTGGGAAATAATTCTGCATCCTATACACGGGAATGTCAGGAAATACGGAACAACAGCCGCTCTCTGCCGTTCTATCTGAAAACTGATCAAAAGGGGATCTGGTTTGAAATCGGATTTTTTCGGCTTGACCGAAAGTCTTTCCATAAGTATAGAAATATGAAAGTTCGCATTTTGACTGAAACAGGCCATATTCTGAAAACTTACTGGATTAGACCGGAAAACTTTGGTCAAGTGCCGATTACACATATAAAAATTGGTTCGGAATGCAGCAAAAAATATATGCTGGAATACTTAAATACGGAATCAAACAAAATTGAGTGTAATTTTTCCTTGGCATGGGGAAAAGAAATTTGCGGAATCGATCCTTGCGGGACAGTTTTTGATGGAAAATCCGGCAAACGGATTCCGGATGGTGCCTGTGTGGAAGTGGAACATCAATACTGGCTTTTTACAAAAGAACAGATTTCACAATACAATGATGTACATATTTGCGAAAATACACGGTTAGAGATTCCTATCGAATGGCATTTATATCAAATCGTCGCTAATACCGCCTGCCAGAGTGCAGCCAATTTCTTTCGTGGTTATCGGCTCTTCTTGACCGGAAGCCCGGAAAAGTTTACTCTTCTCTGGCCGGTTTGCACGCAATATCTTTCAGAGCATATCATCCTGTATACCGGAGAAGGACTATCGTTGCTCCGTTATCGGGAACAGACGGAGCGCAAGGAAATTTTTCTTGGTATGTCAAAAGCGGAAACAGAGGATGCTCCGGGAGATCAAACAAAGAAACTACAGTTTGTTGATTTGCCGAACTGTGGTGCAGCTTACATGCCTCTTGTGTGGATTCGTAGAAATGAAATCAATCAATATGTGTATCTGCTGAAAGATCCATTGCAGGAAAGAGCGAAAAAGCCTGAAATTCGTGTGTTGGATCAAGATGGCAAAATTTTGGCAGATGATGATTACTTCTCACTTCCGCTGGGCGGCAAAATCTCTGTTTTTGCATCCTTTAACGGTTTCGTAGAAATATGGGAAGATGGTTTTCCTGTAGATAGAATTGAAATTAAGAGCAAGACAGAAACTGAGCACTTTCCAGTTCATTATGGTTGGAAAATTCGACTGTATCAGGGCCTCGACTGTATCCGTGAAATTTGTTTTCAGCACAAAGCATCGGAAGATGTCTTATGCGATTTGCATATGCCAGATATGGAATTATTGATAAGGCTCAAACGATGCAAAGGAAAAATTGTGTTTTTGCCGCATTCCATTGGTTGCATTGCGCTCAAGATGGCAGACTATCCACGGACGAAAAGATGGTTTTCCGCCGCAGTGCGAAAGCAGTCAATTCCGGAAGATGCACTTGCGCTGCTAAAAGGCTGTTTTGAGGAGTGAAAAGTTTTGAATAAACCGGAAGATTACAAAGAGTTCTATAGAAAGCTATTGGAATCTATAGTAAAAAGCGGAAAGCAAGACGTCATCATACATATTTTAGAGCGCAAGGATAGGTTGCCTGCTGTTCACACAATTCGCGTATGTTTACAAGAAAAACGGATTGGTGGTGCCCTAAATGCCCTGACATCTTCGTCAAACACAGATGTTTCTAACGAATTTCTTCTCCTGGTCAAAGATGAATTCAGCTGTAGCCAAAAAATTACAGATAAAATACAATATGAAGATATTGACAAAAAAATCAATGATCAAAATGCTATTGGCTACTTTGCTTATTTTTTGATAAAAAATGATCTTTTTGCCTGCAGAAAAATCAGCCAAAAGCTTTTACAAGAGAAAACGCAGAAAAATCAGATTCCTATGAAAATTTCCGGACTGGAAGCAGAAATGCAGAAACTCAATGAGGAGCTTAAAGAGGCAAAACGAACGCAGCATAAGCAGGAAAAAGTCATTGAGCAACTGGGTCGTGAAAAAAGCATATTGGAAAACAAAACCCAGAAGCTAAAGGAACAAGCGGACACAATCAAATCTTTAAATGAGAAAATTAGTAAGCTCTTGAAAAGCAATGAAGATTTAAAAGCTGAAACCAGCCAGATGAAGCAAGAGGAAAAATCATGGGAAAATAACGGATCTGATGAAACCATCGAAAAGACTTCCTTGTTTTTACTGGAAGAAAACAGTGGGCGAAGATACCTTCAACGTGTCGCAGATTTTGACGGAAATCGCCTTATCCGTTTTTCAAGTGATAACGACAGAGAAAAGCGCTTTGATAATAGAGACCAATTTTCTTTCCATATGGAACATTTTGATGGGCTGGACGCTGGCACGGCACAGATTTTTGATTGGTTCGCTAAACCGAAACAACAGGATCCGGAAAAAGATGAAGCAAATATCACTTTCAGAGATTATAGAATACCTATAGAACTAATCGACCTGCGCACGCACAACAGAAACGAAGCCCTGCAAAATCTGAAAAATGGTTTTCAGTGGCTGTATTTTGGGGATAACGGACAATATTTGTATGTGTTATCCCACCGGGACGACGGCACTGTGGAAGCGTTGTTTTGTCCCAAGGGAACTTTGAAAAAAGAAAATAATATAATCCATATTAACCCGGTCATCACCAGTTTAGAGCAGTATTCTATTGAAAGGAAAGATCTACTTGTCGTCCCGTTTTTCAGCTTTGACAGTAGAATTCGGATTTTTTATGCAAGTCTGGAACTCGGAGAGCCCCAAAAGCGGATACTCCTTTGCACACCGTATGAGGTGGCTGCGCACTTTGTACGAGAATATGCAACGGAAGCGAAACTGAAAAACATCATTTCGGGTCGACAAAACTGGCAGGCATTTCGCGGCTTTATCAACGCAGAATGCATGGAGCCTATCTGTAAAAAGATCGCTTCCGAGTGTGGTTATAATGAAAGGCAAGCAAAAGAATGCTTGAACCAATTTTTAAACTGTTCCGAGCAATATTTATCCGGTACAGACGAGGACACGCGGTTGGTTACCACTTTGGTGGAACGTAACCCATCACTCCTCAAAAAATACAAAACCATCGTTCAAGAAGAATGGGAAAAAGGAAATGCTGAAAAATTGAAAGCAATTGGTGAGCAGATTACTGCTCAGTCAGCATTGATTCAGGGTATGCAGCAGGAGCGGGAAAAACTTTCAGGAGAAATTAGGACAAAGCAAAGTGAATTGACCGCTTTGGAGCAAGAGATCGGCTCTAAACGGCAACTCGGTAACGACACGCTCCATGAAGTGCGTCAGAAAATCTGTGAAGCACGAAAAGACACCGCTGGCTTTCTCGCGGAACTTTCCGTATATTTTCCACAGTCTGAAACTACTATGATGGAAAATGGGAAACAGAAAGCAAGCGCCGCATTCTACGAGGGTCTACTAATAAAAGATGGCTTAGCTGAAACAGTGGTTACCACCTCTGTTCTTCTGAATGTGATTCGTGACAACGTAGAAGAAGCCGGTGTCGGGGAAAATTATGCAGATGCAGTGGCAGCGTGGCTTTTGAGCGCTTATTGTGAGCAAATACCGCTTTTGCTTGCAGGCCCGGCTACTGCCCAACTTGCAGACTCTGTTTCATGCGGAATCAGTGGACGCATGGCAGCACGGTTAACCTGCGGCGGAGAGTGGGATCAAGAGATTGCGGACCAGGCAGTAACAAGCAGTTCCCAAGTTGTGCTTGTGGAAAATCCTTTTTGTGGAGGGTGGATGGAACGAATGACATCCCTTGCTCTGAGTAGTGAAAAGCTATTTCTCTTTGCTACACCGTTTTCAGAAGACCTGACAATTGAGCCTAAAAGCCTATATCAGTACATGCTTCCGGTTTTCACGGATTCTTTTATTTGCACAGTTCCAAAGGAGCCGAAAATTGGTTCTGCTTGGGCGGGCCAGTTTTCTAAACTGAAGGGAAATGGAGAAGGTGCGTACCGGATGTCGTTTTTAAAACCAATTGGTTTGCTGAAGACACAGGCAAACCGACTATTTAGACGTTTTGAGGATTTCCTGGAAAAGCCGGCTGATTTTTACGAATTCTTACTTTGTATTTTACCGCTTGCGAAAATAACAGGCCATGGGCAGGAGGCAATAGACAAAATCAGAGATTCCCAACATCTGGACGCAGATGAGCAAAAATATCTTTTGACACTGTTGAGGTAGCTAAAAATGTTGTTCAAAGAAAGGCTGTGCAAAATTGCACAAGAACTGAATATTGCTCCATTTGCAAACGAATCTGACGTATCTGTAAAAGCAAGGTTGTTCTACAGTATAGCAGGAAGATGGGCACTTGCTTGTTTATGGAATGATGATCAGCAGGAAACCGTTTCGGCTGAATCTGTTTCAAATACGATTTGGGACTGTCTGGAAGCATTTTTGTGCATGAGTCCGGAAACATGCCAGCAATTTCGAAATGTAAAATTAGGAGATGTTGCAAAGAGAATAAGCCAGCAATATAGACAAACGGGATATTTTTATGAAAAAGCATACCGTGTCGGAGTTCCTGCTTTTACGCAGGCCAACGTAGATGACTGTTACTTTTTGCGTGGAATTCCACCGGGATTTTCCTGCAAAATGAGTGGTCTTGGACCATATTGCATTGGTAGTGGCAATGCTGAAACAGATTCCATATCTCTGGAAGAGATGTTCCATTGCCTGCCTTTTCCAATTCAAAAATGGTGGAAAAAATTTCAGGCAATGCAGCGCTTTCATATTGTAGAAGAATGGCATTCATTTGAGTTTCTGCAAAAAGATATTCATATAGGGACTAAGTGGTGGAAATCTCAGCCAGATGTTGACGGAGCAGTTTCTTTAACTCGCACAAATAGTGTACCTTCACAGGAATATTACTTGTATCGTTTTTCTAACGGTGTGATGCAGATATCAGATACTTTGCCCAATTGGCAAACAGAACATCTTGAATATTGTCGAATTGCAGCCGCAATTATGCAGGAAAACGGAACTCCGCCACGAATTTACACGGAGGACGCTAGCGGTTCTAAAAAAATTAAACTCCAATATTTGTTGCCACCGCCAGAACAGAATTTCTTTGAACTGTACAGCTGGCCGTTAGATTTCACCGAGTTTGGTGCTGATTCCTCGAAAAATTCCGAATTTCATTTAAAAGTGAACCGCGTTATGGCGGGGGAAGTATATCCGGCATTTCGGAAGTTTGCTTCACGGCTCGGCTATCATTTTGAGGAGGATAAATAATGGAGCATGGTGCTGAGGGCGTTTACCATATTATCTGCAAGAGTCTGGAAGACTACTTGGAGACACAGTATTTTGGCAAAATTCCTTTCCTTGCTGATGCCGTTTCTGATAAACTAAGGGAAGAAGGAAATATCCGCCAAAAACCGTATTTGGAGGCTTCTCCTGTTTACAAGAAATGGACGAAAGGTTTTGGTAGCATAGGCCTTCCAAAATGGGAAAGTGACTTTTTTACCCAACTTTCTGAAAAAAATCTTGGCGTTTACAAAACGCCATATGAACATCAGATAAAAGCCCTGCGAGCTGCTGAAGCAGGAAAAGATGTATTCGTTTACACCGGCACTGGTTCCGGTAAAACGGAATGCTTTTTTTGGCCAATAATCGCAAAACTGGTAAAGGAAGCGCATGAAACTCCGGAAACTTGGAAAATGCGCGGTGCACGTGTTATCATCATGTACCCAATGAACGCGCTTGTTTCCGACCAAATCAGCCGTCTTCGTCGCATTTTAGGTGACCCAGAAGGAAATTTCGTGCGGATTTTTCGATCTGCCTCTTCACAAAGCAGCCGCAGACCACGGTTTGGCATGTACACCGGCAGGACGCCTTACCCGGGGCATCCCGATCCGACACAAGATCACCATCTATCGAGAACACTGGCAAAATTCATGAAACCAGCCGACGAAAAAGATCAAAAGCTCTATTTCGAGCTTTTAGAGAAAGGCAGAATCCCTGCAAAGAAAGACCTAAACAGTTTCCTGCAAAGAGTACAGCAGGGCATTTATACGCCAGATCCGGAGGATGCCGAGCTGATTACTCGTTTTGAGATACAGAATAACTGCCCAGATATTCTAATTACAAACTATTCCATGCTGGAATATATGCTTATGAGACCAATCGAAAAAGATATATGGGCGGACACAAAAAAGTGGCTTGAGAGTAGCCCGGAAAACCGTCTGCTTTTCGTTATCGATGAGGCGCACATGTACCGCGGGGCTTCCGGAGGTGAGGTAGCACTGCTTCTCCGTCGAATGATGTACCGGCTTGGGGTAGGCAGAGAAAGGTTACAGTTCATTCTTACGACAGCAAGTATCCCAGACTCTACGCAGGAGCAGAAGAATTGCGCGCATCAGTTCGCCCAGCAGCTGACCGCCGCAGAAGAGGCTACTTTTGAGTACATAACAGGGGTTCCGGAGCAGCTCAGCGGCAAAATGAAATACAGCATACCAAACAAAAAATTCCTTTCTTGTAGTATAGAACGCATGGAAGGCTCAAAAGCAGAGCGCCTTGCAGAGCTAAACAGATTTTGGATTGGTATTTCCAATTCTGCTGCTCCGTTCCATACTCTTTCAACTGCAACTAGCTGGATGTACGACCATCTTGCAGAGTATGAACCATTTTATAAGATGCTCAAGCTGTGTCGCGGCAAAGCAAATGCTCTTGACACCCTTGCCTCAGTCATATTTCCAGAGCTTTCAATAGAGCAGAGCAAGCAAGCGGTGAGTGCCTTGCTGGAAATTGCGCCGCTTGCCAAAAACACAGAAGGAAGCGTGCTATTTCCAGTACGAATGCATCTTTTGTTTCGTGGAATTGAAGGTGTATATGCCTGCACAGGAGACCACTGTAAGCATCCCCATTCCGACGGAAAAATTTCACTTGGAAATATCTTAATTCATAACAATAGGTTAACCTGTCCAGACTGTGGAAGTATGGTTTACGAATTGCTCAATGACCGCCGTTGTGGTGCACTTTTTCTTAAAGGGTATGCCCTTCGTGAAGATATCGAAGATGGGGCAAAAACGTATTTGTGGCATGATCAGGGCTCCATTATAAAGAATCTAGAAACAGAGAATGAAGTCATCGAAGTCCATCTATATCTTCCCCAAGGTAATAATAGTATTCATACCGGAAGTGGTAAGTATTCTGCAAAACCCTGCTATCTCGATACGCGTAGCGGCTATTTGGAATTTGACGATACCGATGCAGAGAAGCCATGCTTTCGAAAATTGTATTACTGTCTACATGAAAGCAAAGGACGGCCAAATCTGCTTTCTTTTAGCAAATGCCCTAAATGCGGTCGTGATTTCAAATACAGGATTCCAACCTCTTTTGCAACAAAAGGGAACGAGCCCTTTTTTAATCTCATCAAGGCACAATTTAGTGCGGAACCGTCTGTCCCGGGAAAAGACAGCGACCCGGTCAGATTTCCGAACGAAGGCAGAAAAGAGCTGCTGTTCTCGGACAGCCGCCAGCGTGCCGCGACGCTTGCCCGTGATCTGACAGAGGCTTCAGAGGAAACAGCTGTGCGGCAGCTCTTTATGCTTGCTGCACGGGATGCGGAGGAAGAGGACGATGAGGTAAGCCTTGACAGAGTATACGGTTATTTTGTATTGGAAGCTATGAAACGTCATATTGCGTTCCCTGACTGGCAGGGCTTTTACGATAACACCGAAAAGGTAAAACGGCGGAAAGTTATTGCTGATAAAAACGGGCTACATTTTCGGCCAAAACTTACTTTCAGTGATGCTCCCAGACAAATGCGAAAATGGCTTCTGCGTCTGTTTTGCGGTGGATTCAACACACTGGAAGACATGGGGCTTTGCTGGCTTCAACCGACTGACGACACTTTGTATGAAATTATTGAGGAAACCGGCTGTTCACAAGATGATGTTTTGGAATTGTTTCATACTTTTCTTTTGTATGCATTCGACCGATATGCACTTGGAGACACAATTAGTGATGACATTCGGGAAGAAATCACCCTCCCACATAGCGGCTTCGGTTTGCCGCGTGGAGATTATTTTTCCCAAAAAGCGCGTGAAGTCATGGGATGGAAGAAAAATTCACGGGAGGCCATACGCTGGACAGATGCGTTCCAAGACACTTTTCTTTGTCGAAAGTCCGAAGACCTAAACGGAAATTATTACATTAAACTTGATAGTGTTAAGCCTTGTACAGATCCAAAACACCGTTGGTACCGCTGCAAAGAATGCGGGCTAATTACGTCTCTCCTTCTGAAGAAAAAATGCCCCGTGTGCGCTTCGAAAAATGTTGTGCCGGTAGCACAGCACGATTTTGAACTGCTGTCTTTCTGGCGCGACCCAGTCGAGGCTGTATGGAAAGATCCGGACAAACCGATTCGACTGATAGACACTGAAGAGCACACCGCACAGCTTTCGTACAAAGATCAGCGCAATGCCATGTGGTCGAAAACAGAGCAATACGAAATGCGTTTTCAGGATCTAGTTGGGACTTCCGAGGAAGAAGACTCGTCGAGTGATAAAGGCAATCCTTTAAATCAGCCTCCGGTGGATATCCTCAGCAGTACGACGACTATGGAAGTCGGTATTGACATAGGCTCGCTGGTAGCCATCGGCTTACGGAATATTCCGCCGACACGGGAAAATTATCAACAGCGCGCTGGTCGTGCTGGGCGCAGGGGAACTGGCCTTTCTACTATCGTGACATATTGTCAAGACGGCCCTTACGATAACCGCTATTTTTCCGATCCAAAACCGATGCTCTGCGGAGATGCCCGTACCCCATGGATCGATATTTCCAGTGAAAAGCTACTGCGCCGCCATCTTAGCATGCTGATGCTGCAAAAGTACTTGGAATCAATTAACACAAGTATGGATGAAATCTCTGCCATCAATTTTTTAGATAATCACCTAAACCAATTTTTAGCCTTTGTAAAGCGCTGTCCACTGGAGTGTTCTAGCGTGATTCTACCGAAAAAAAAGCAGGTAGTATGGTCTAACTTTTTGCCGGACTTAGAAAAGAAACTACGCAAGCTGAAAGTAAAAAGAGAACAGCACACAGAATTGTATGCGACGGATCTTTATAATAGAAAAAATGGATGCATGGAAAGAAAAGAAAAAAAACTTTTGGATGCTCTGTATGAGGAAGGTATTATCCCTACATATTCCTTCCCAAAAGATGTCGTTAGTGCGTATGTTACGAAAGAGTATCGTCCGCAGCGTGCACTGAATATCGCGATTAGTGAATATGCACCCGGGCGAACAATAGTAGTAGACAAGCAAACCTATCAGATCGGCGGATTATATGCCCCAGGCGCAGAGTATAGGAATGAATTTACAAAGCATTATTTTGATGATAAAAATTACAATGTAGAACTTGTTAAATGCCCAAATTGTGACTGGTTTGGAACTAAACGAGACCTGAAACAAAATGTCTGTCCATTCTGTGGCAGTAATCTCTCCGACGAAGATCCGTGGCCCAATATGATTCGCCCATGGGGATTCGCGCCGCTCAATGCGCAACCAGTTTCTTCTGGGCAGTTTATAGAACAATATTCATCTGCTATTCCACCCATGTATTCGGACTTACCGAAAGGCGATATGCAACCGGTGGCAAAGTGCAAGCATATCCGGAAAGCTATTCGTTCAGATCAGAATATTATTATGCTAAATCGAGGACCGCTTAATAAAGGCTATACGTTTTGTCCGGATTGTGGTGCCATGATGCCGGGGGATGATCCCCAAAAAGCACTAAAGGGTGTAAAGCAACCTTATTACTCAAAATATTCTTGCAAACACACAAATGCAGAAGTCGTCAATCTTGGCTTTCAGTTTAGAACAGATATGCTTGTCCTTGAGTTTACCCTTGACCCGACAAAAATCAGCACTGACCTGAAGGAGAATTTGTGGTTAAAACGCGCCAGTATTTCCCTTTCAGAAGCACTTCATCTAACGGCAGGAAAAATGCTCGACGTTGAGTTGCTCGAGTTAGAAGCAGGCTCACGAATTAGAAAAACAAAAGGAGGATGCTTTGTTGACATTTACCTGTATGACAGCCTTTCCAGTGGAGCCGGATACTCCGCACATGTTGCGGATGATTTGCCAGGCTTGTTGCATGAAACAATTTGTTTCCTTGAGGGCTGTACCTGCGAGAGGGCTTGCTTTAATTGCCTGAAGCGGTATGGCAATCAGCGAATTCATGATTCTCTGGATCGACATGCCGCTGTAGAACTCCTAAGGTGGGGCATAAATGGGGAAATAAAATCTGGTTATTCCACAAAACAGCAGATAACCCTGTTAAAGCCACTGACAGAAATCCTCAGTGAATATGAAATCCGTTTGGAAACCAATATGAGCGGAATTTTACTAAACCGGAGAGGAATCAAAAAAAGGCTTGTAATTTATCCCGCCATGTGGTCGGAACCGCAAAGTACTTCCGACAAGTTTTATGTTAGTGATTTTGCTGTAAAGGAAGCCAGGCCATATGCTGTAGATAAAATTCGGAATCAGTTTGCTTAATATTCAAATTTGCATTTCAAAAAACATAAAAAGGATTTGTAGTTGCGATCGTACAATATCGCGAAAGTAAAATAGCTCCATTCCCGGCGCAAGTTCAAGATGCCAAAGCGGCTATTCGCTTTCTCCGAAAAAATGCGGAACAATATAGAATTCAAACAGAAAATGTTTTCATATGGGGGAATTCTTTGGGTGGCCACATGGCTTTGCTTGCCGGATTAACGGGAAATACAGGAGAACTGGACACGCCCTTGTATTCCCAATATTCCAGTCGTGTTAACGGAATCATTGATTTTTACGGTGTCGTCGATATCCGTATGGGAGACGGTCTTCCCAACACGGAGAACCACCAACAGCCAAATAGTCCGGAAGGGGAACTTCTAGGGAAAGCCTCGGTATTAGAGCATCCGGAACTTGCGATAAAAACGGTACCAATGGAGTATATTTGTGGTCCTATTCCTCCGGTACTAATTATTCACGGCACAAAAGATCGGACGGTTGCTTTTCAGCACAGCGTCAGATTATACCAGGCGCTTACAGAAGCTCACAAAGAAGTCAAGTTATATCGTTTAAGGAACGCCGATCACGGAAGCCCATCCTTTTATCGTGATTCAACACTTGATATTGTGATCGATTTTATAAAGTGCCATCTATTGGATAATACCTGAAGAATTAGTATCTAGCATGAATACACCAAGAAATCTGAAAAGGAGTTTACCAATCCTTTTTTCTTTACCCTGCCAACAAAATGAGCTATAATTTATATGATTTAGAAATTAGGTTTTTCGGCCATGCTGAATGAGTTTCCGGGCTTTTCTGATTTCAATCGGTAAGCTCTTCTTGTGAACATGGAAAAAGCATGATCAACCCTGGAAAAGCCAGTTTGGAGGAAGGCTATGCCTACACTGGAATGGATCGGAAAAAATAAGGTAGTAAACTATCACCAGAAGGTCCCGTTCCGCGTTCTGGAGCGGCAGTACAGCTATGATGAAAAGGGGCAGTACACGGAAGACAACGGCAGCGAAAACATGATTATTCACGGGGATAATCTGGAAGCGCTAAAGGCTCTTCTCCCCCGTTACGAAGGCCGCATAAACTGTATTTACATAGATCCGCCGTATAATACCGGCAATGAAAACTGGGTTTACAATGACAATGTCAATGACCCTAAAATCCGGAAGTGGCTGGGACAGGCTGTTGGAAAAGAAGGTGAGGATTTAAGCCGCCATGACAAATGGCTGTGTATGATATACCCTAGGCTGAAGTTGCTACAAAAATTGCTGGCGGATGACGGGGCAATTTTCATCAGCATTGACGATAATGAGCAGGCTAATCTGAAACTTATTTGCGATGAAATCTTTGGAGCAAATAATTTTGTAGCACAGATGCCACGTATTACAAAAAAGAGCGGAAAATCGACGGAGGTCTTTGCAAAAAACCATGACTATATATTTGTATATGCTAAATCGAAACAATGCTCCTTGACTCCGCTTGAACATAACGATGCTGCATTTAAGTACCAAGACGAATATTGGAAGTCAAGAGGATATTATAAACTAAATCAGACATTAGATTATGACAGTTTACAGTATAGTTCCAATCTTGATTACCCGATAATTATTGATGGACGAACTTATTACCCCGGTTCATCATATGAGAAATATATAGAGCGCAGAAAGGGAAAATTTAAGCGCGCTGATTGGGCATGGCGGTGGTCAAAAAATAAATTTAAATTTGGCTTTGAGCATGGATTTATTGTAATTAAACATAGCAAAAATGGTACTCGTATTTACACAAAGACATATCAAAATGCAACCATAGGTAATGTAAATGGAGAATATGTGGTACAAATTAAAAAACGGACAGCTGCTATTTCCAGTCTAAAATTAGTAGAAAATGAATTTTCTAATGATAGCGCTACAAAAGTTTTAACAACCATTTTTGGAGAAAAAATATTTGACTATTCGAAGCCTCCTTCCATTATCGAGTTCATTTGCAAGATTGCAACCGACAAATCATCTATTGTCCTTGATTCTTTCGCAGGATCCGGCACGACCGCTCACGCAGTGTTAAAAATGAATCAAGAAGATGGTGGTCAGCGGAAATTCATCCTCGTAGAAATGATGGACTATGCCGAGTCAATTACGGCAGAACGTGTTCGCCGCGTGATCCACGGTTACGGCAGCGAAAAAAAGGCTGTTAAGGGAACCGGAGGCAACTTCAGCTATTACGAACTGGGCGAACCGATTTTGCTGGATACGGAACATATCAACGAACATATCGGCACGGAAAAGATTCGGGAATACATTTGGTTTACGGAAACAAATACTCCGTATATTCCGCCGGAAAACAGCAATCCGTATTTTCTTGGAAACTATAACCGGACAGATTATTATTTCTTCTATAAGCCGAAGAAAATCACAACGCTGGATTACAAGTTTCTTTCATCCATTAAGCACATAACAGAGGGATACGTTATTTATGCAGACCGGTGTGCACTTGGCGAAAAAGAACTGCTAAAAGATGGCATTGTATTTAAAAAAATACCGCGTGACATTGCACGTCTGTGAGGAGACAAGAGCATGGAACTGAAAAAATATCAGAAAAAAGTCATAGCGGATTTAACTCAATATATGGAACTGCTCGACGAGTCACAGAGCATCAGCGGCGCATATCAAAAATTCTGGGAAGAAAAGGGAATTACGTTTGGCGTAAACGACGACGATGTCCTCCCCTATCAGGATATCATCCCCGGCGTGCCGGACTTATGCTTTAAAGTTCCAACCGGTGGAGGAAAAACATTTCTTGCCTGCAATTCCATAAAGCCGATTTTTGACGGCCTTCCACCAACAAAAATAAAAGCGGTTGTTTGGCTCGTTCCGTCGGACGCAATTTTAGAGCAGACAATAAAAGCACTGAAAGACCCCTATCACCCTTATCGGCAAAAACTGGATGTGGATTTTGGCGGACGAGTGGAAATCTATTCAAAAGATGAACTGCAGAATGGCCAAAATTTTAACCCTACGGTTGTGTGCGAACAGCTTTCTGTTTTCGTTTTAAGCTATGATTCATTCCGTGGGAAAAAAGAAACGCTGAAATCAAGACAGGAAAACAGCAATCTGGAACCGTTCCATAAGGCGCTGGGAGAGCCAGATCACCCCGTGCCGGACGTTGATGAAACCGCCCTTTTGCAGATCATTAACCAACTGTCACCGCTTGTTATTGTAGATGAAAGCCACCATGCGCGCAGTACGCTGAGCCTGGAAATGCTGAGGAATTTTAATCCATGCTTTGTGCTGGATTTAACCGCGACACCGCTGAAACAAAGCAATATCATTTCTTTTGTGGATGCCATACAGTTGAAAAAGGAAAACATGGTGAAACTTCCGGTTATTGTCTACAATCGCAACAGCCAAAAAGACGTACTAAGCGACGCAGTCGATATGCGTAGAAATCTGGAAAAGCTGGCCGCAGAAGAGCAGAATCATGGTGGTGAATATATTCGCCCGATTGTTTTGCTTCAGGCGCAACCGAAAATCTCATGTAAAAGTACCGGTTACGAAAAGCTGAAAGAAAAGCTGGTGGATGCAGGCATTCCGAAAGAGCATATCGCCATAAAAACAGCAGAAATCGACGAACTGAAAAACGCCGGTGATCTAATGTCTCCGGACTGTCAAATTCGCTATATCATTACCGTAAATGCCCTAAAGGAAGGCTGGGACTGCCCGTTCGCATATATTCTCGCAACGCTTGCCAACAAAACCAGTCCGGTGGATGTGGAACAGATTCTCGGACGAGTCCTTCGCCAGCCATATACACACAGATTCAACAGTATTGCACTGAATTCGTCTTATGTACTGACATCTTCAAACGACTTTCATGCAACACTTGACAATGTTGTGAAAAGCCTGCAGGGAGTTGGTTTTACAGAACGTGACTGCCGAGCTGTCGAAGAACCGCAGCCATCCCAAGCAAATCAGTTGCCGGAAACGCAGCGTGAGCAGGAGAAGATTAAAGAAGCACCGTCGGTCCCGAATAATGACGGCAAAGAGGGATTTCTAAATTTTGACCCGGCAGCGGTTAAAAAACAAATTGAAACAAATGCTTCCAAACCAACTCATACGAAGGATCTGCTGGATTCAGCAGCACGTATTCAAGAGCAGTATGAACGATTGATACATGAACAGGATAATCAAGATTATTCGGATGTCCCAATGGAGATGAAAAAGAAGTTGAAACCGGCTAAAATTCGGAAAGAAGTTGAAAGGGAAGCGCTTGCACTGGAAATTCCGCAGTTTTTCTTATTTGTACCTGAAAGTACCTTCTTCGCGCAGGGCAACACAAAAGTTCTGCTGACAAAAGAGGCACTGTCAAACGGCTTTACTCTCCTGGGAAAACCTTATGATATTGACTTTGGCGCTGTAGACAGCGAGATAAGAAAAATTGATATTGAGCAGGGTGAAAAAAACAAGCCGCATATTTTCAAAATGAGCGAATCCGATCAAAAATATATGCGTAAGTACTTCAGTAGCCTTCCTCCGGAAAATCGCAAACGGACATGCGGCGACATCATATTTCATAGGTTAAACAAATTTAATAATATTGATTCAAAAGAACTAAGACAATATATATCTGAAATTATCGAAATGATGGATAAAGACACTTTGTATGCGATGGAGAAAACGCCTCTCGGTTTTGCCCAGAAAATCAAAAAGTTTATCATTCAGCTTCTCAGCAAGTACGAAGAGCAACGTTTTTCGGACCTGCTGGAAACGGGCGAAATTGTTTGTGAACCCTCTTATCATTTTCATAAATCCATAGCGCCTTTAAAACGTGCAAGTCTTTATGGAAAAAGCCTATACGAGGAGGAAGAAACCGTCGACGGTTTCGAAAACAAGATGGCGGAAACTCTTTCGGGAATGGATAATTTAAAATGGTGGCACCGCAATATTTCGAAACACGGTTTCTACATAAACGGTTTTATCAATCATTACCCAGACTTCATAACTTTGACGCAGTCCGGTAAATTGCTAATGATTGAGACGAAGGGTGATCATCTTGAAAACCCAGAATCCGAAAGCCGTTTGAAAGTCGGCCGCGCTTGGCAGAATTCCGCCGGTCCAAAATACCGTTATTATATGGTCTTTGAAAGCAAAGATCCCCGTTGGGAAGGCGCCGTTTCTTACGACAAATTTGTAACGAATATTCTGCCTAAATTATAAATCTTAGACGGCTTGAAAAATGCTCCCCTCTCAATTTTATGCCCAAAGAAGCGAGAAGAAAGCATTCTTTATACTACATAATTTCGAGTGTATAAGCAGAAGGGTTCCAATTCATATTACTTGAATGCTGGACTTTAAAATAATCTGGGTTTCCATGTATTAATGCCGTTAATCCATCAATTCTTCCTTTAACTGTTTTGTGCGATTTCGCATTATACTCTTTACCTCGCCACCTGACCTTTATTTCGGTATCTTTTGGCAACGAATTTGCAATTTGATGCTTTGAACCAAAAGTAATTATTCCATATCGGATATCACATACTTTCCATTTGTAAGAAAAACTTATTCCTGCAGACGGTGCTAGTGAAACCATATAGGGGGTACTTACTGTTACTCCTTTTACAGTCCCAGTTGCGTCCACATTCACATTGATCGAGATATTGATTTGATATTCCATGTTAATTCCTCCAAAATAACGGATTTATGACTTTGTTGATATCATATTATCGCATGACATCGATGATGTCAACACTATCGCTATAATTATTTTGAGAATGTTCAAATGGATTTCCAGTCTTCACCTTAGCATATTCTCAAGTTCTTCCCTCTCAATCTTGCGTTCACAAAAATTGCAAGGGGAGTATTTTCAGCTTATAAGAGGCAAATTACGAATCCAATAAATCGTCATTC
>DIQY01000056.1:0-181 GCA_002424295.1 Ruminococcaceae bacterium UBA5450
GTTTCGTTTCCAAGAGCGTGCCCACCCCTTATTGATTCCATCGCAGACGTATCGACTATCGCTGGTCAGGGTTACTAGACAAGGTTCTTTTAAACAGTGGAGCGCTTCAATTACGCCGGTCAGCTCCATGCGATTATTAGTCGTTTGAGCTGCACCGCCGGAAAGCTCTTTTGTTTTTCCA
>DIQY01000056.1:398-4908 GCA_002424295.1 Ruminococcaceae bacterium UBA5450
CCGGGGCCGGGATTGCCGGAACAAGCACCGTCTGTAAAAATTGTGACTTCTTTCATAAGATAAGAGGTTCCTTTCAAAATATATCGAAAAACATAAATTTTATTTTTTTATTATAACATGGATTCCACATTAAATCGATTACTTTTCCCGTTTTGTGGGAATACTCGAAAAAGAGAAATGCGACGGCTTGACACCGTTTTAGAATCCATGTACAATAGTTTTGATATATGTGTTCGGCTTAATTGTATTTTGTGTGAGAAAAAGGAAATTTTGTCTAAAACTTGATATCAAATCCTCTTTGATAAAAGTGGATTTTTTGGTAAGCGTTCTTATTTTAAAAAATTAAAAATAAAGGAGTACTTTGTCTTTTCTTGGCACCGGATGCAGGAAAAGCAGACTCCAAATGGAGGTTTCTTCTGTGATTGAAAAAAAGAATATGCAAAAGCAAACTCCCCTCTATGGGAAGGTGGATGCGCAGGCAAAGCCTGCCGACCAGTTTTTAGGGGGAGGGATTGTCCTGCCTGCTCCGAAGACGGAGATGCCAAAAAAGGCGGAGGTGCCAGCAAAGGCAGAAACGCCCACGAAAGATCAGGCAGCAAAGCAATATCATTATCGCCGCCCGCGCAGACCGGCACAGAAAAAGATTGAACCGGTTGTGAATGGGCAGGCGACTGTCCCTTCGGAGCATCGAGCACCGGAGGCTGCACAAAAACCAAAGAATATGCAAAATCAAAACACAAAGCAGAATATGCAGCGCAGCAGAAGGCCACGCACGAATCGTGCACTGAAGCCTTCTATTAAGGTGTATTTTCTTGGCGGACTCAATGAAGTTGGCAAAAACTTTACCCTTTTTGAGTGCGGCGATGACATGATAATTGTCGACTGTGGAATGGCGTTTCCCGATGACGATATGTTGGGAGTCGATTTGGTCCTTCCAGATTTTACATTTGTAGAGCGCAATGTAGATAAGATTCGTGGAATTGTTGTAACCCATGGTCATGAAGACCATATTGGAGGGCTTCCTTATTTACTCAAGAAGGTAAATCTGCCGATTTATGCAACACGTTTGACACTGGCTTTAATTGAAGGAAAATTAAAAGAACAAGGCCTTAATAATAAAGTAAAAATGTATGAAACAAAGCCTGGAGACCGGGTAAAGCTCGGTTGTATGGAAGTGGAATTCATTCATGTAAACCATTCCATTCCGGATGCCGTAGGACTTGCAATTCACTCTCCGGCAGGTACAATTGTCCATACCGGTGACTTTAAAATTGATTGTACGCCGACTTGGGGTGAAATGATCGATCTCGGTCGCTTTGCGCAGCTTGGCAAGGAGGGCGTCCTTGCGCTGCTCGCGGATTCTACCAATGCAGAACGTCCCGGCTTTACGCAGACGGAAAGCCGGATTGCGACTTCTTTTGAAAATCTGTTTCGCCGTGCAAATAAAAGTCGGATTATTGTAGCCACTTTTGCAAGCAATATCGGCAGAGTGCAGCAGATTATTGATTGTGCGGTAAAGTATGGGCGTAAAGTGGCGCTTTCCGGGCGCAGTATGCTTAATGTGATGGGAATTGGCGTGGAAAAAGGCTATCTTCATGTGCCGGAAGGCGTTTTAATCGATATTGATCTGATTAAAAAATACCCGCCGGAGCAGATCGTCCTGGTTACAACCGGTAGTCAGGGAGAGCCTATGAGCGCTTTATCCCGTATGGCATTTGCCGATCACCGCAAGGTGGAAGTAGGACCGGGGGACTTCATTATTATTTCTGCGCGCCCGATTCCCGGCAATGAAAAATCAGTCGGAAATGTGATTGATGAATTGATGAAGCGCGGCTGCGAAGTCATTTATGAGTCCATGTATGAGATTCATGTTTCCGGCCATGCCTGCCAGGAAGAGCTTAAATTAATGCAGGGCATTGTCAAACCGAAATATTTTATTCCGGTGCATGGGGAGCAGAAAATGCTGCAGAAACATGCGCGCCTTGCCTATTCTATGGGGAAAGCACCGCAGGATGTCTGTATTGCCGATATCGGCGATGTTGTGGAAATTAATGAAAACTATATGAAAAAACTGGCGCCGGTCCCCGCAGGACGGGTCCTTGTAGATGGACTTGGTGTAGGGGATGTAGGCAGTATTGTTCTGCGTGACCGTAAACATTTGGCTGAAGATGGTTTGATTGTTGTTGTCTGTACAATTTCCGCCGACAGTGGACATGTAGTAGCCGGGCCGGACGTTGTTTCAAGAGGGTTCGTTTATGTCAGAGAAAATGAATCCCTGATGGATGATGCGAAAGATCTTGTTTATTCGGTGCTTGAAAATTGTGCGGGAAATGGAATTCGGGATTGGGGAACGCTCAAAACGCATATTAAGGATGCTCTTTCCCATTTGCTGTATGACCGTACCCGCCGCAGCCCAATGATTTTGCCGGTAATTATGGAGGTTTGACCTTTTTCCTTAAATAAGGTCTGCAAAAAGGGGTAAGGAAAGAATTATGAAACACAGAGTATGGGTATCTTCGCCGATTTATTTGGTTTTGGCGGTCATCATGTTGGTTATGGCCTGCTTCTCTTTCCCATGGAGCCGCGCAGTATTCGCGATAGAGATGGGGTTAGCGGTCGTCGCTGTTATGGTGGTACTAATCTCTAATTTCTATTTTCGCAGCTATGTGGGGACTTCTGTAAAAGCAGCGGAAAAAGTGCTTTCACTGAATGAAACGTCAGCATTGCAGCAATTTACAATGCCGGTGGCGCTTTCGGGACCAGCGGGCGATGTTGTCTGGGTAAATGACGCGTTTGTCAATACGATCAGCCCACATAAAGAGTGTCGGGGCGAAAATGTTCTGCGCTTTATTTATCCCCATACTCTGGAGCAGATCCTAAAAAATGCAGGAACAGATGTAACAATCGATCAACGTCAGTATACCGTATTTGCTGCAAAGACAAAATTAGGCTGTCTACTCTATTTTATTGATGATACTTACTATAAGGAAATCAACAGAGAATATGTGGATCGTCATCCGGTGGTGTGCCTTGCATACTTTGATAATCGGGAAGAGTTGGCGAGGGATATCAGTTCCTCGGATGATAACCGAATTGCTTCCGAAGTGGAAAATGTGCTTTTTAACTGGGCACAGAGCATGGGCGGATTTTCCTATCGTATCAATAATGGGCGCTATCTGATTTTAAGCGATGAAATGCACATCCGAGAGGAAATGGAACATCGTTTTCAGATTCTTGATACGATCCGTAATATTAAGTCGGCGGATCACCGAAGCGCTACTGTTTCGATTGGAATCGGCAGAGGGGCCAATTCTCAGCAGGCCAGCGAGGAATGGGCTCGCCGCGCGCTGGATATGGCACTGGGACGTGGCGGCGATCAGGTTGCGGTAAAACAGAAAGATGATTCTTATGAGTTCTTTGGAGGACTTTCCAAAGGGGTGGAAAAGCACGATAAGGTGCGTACCCGCGTAATTGCTGCAACGCTTTCCGATCGGATCAGACAGAGCGATACGGTGCTGATTATGGGCCATAAGTTTAGCGATCTGGACGCAATCGGCTCATCAATCGGATTATGGAGCGCAGTTACCCGCGCACTGCAAAGACCTGCATACGTCGTTGTTAATGAAGCGCAGAGCCTCGCAGGTCCGCTGATTCAAAAGATGAACGATGATGGAGAAGGAGATTGTTTTCTTTCCCCAAATGATGCATTGGCGTTAGTTTCTCCCCGTACTCTTTTAGTTGTGATGGATACCCATAGTCCTGAATTTGTAGAGAGTCCGGAACTGCTGAAGGCGGTTTCTAAAGTGGTGGTCATCGACCATCACCGCCTAATGGTGAAGCATATCGAAAATGCTGTGGTCTTTTATCATGAACCATATGCAAGCTCGACCTCTGAGATGGTAGCGGAACTGGTGCAGTATATCGGTGAAAATGTGTTGACCCGTACAGAGGCAGAAGCACTTTTGGCAGGCATTATGCTGGATACCAAGAGCTTTTCTCTTAAAACAGGGGTGCGTACTTTTGAAGCTGCAGCTTATCTGCGCCGACGGGGTGCGGATACGGTAACGGTCAAACGGTTATTTTCCGACAGCTTCGATACATATAAAACAAAGTATCGGATTGTTTCCAGCGCAGATCTTTTGGATGGCTGTGCAGTTGCTTATACGGAGCAGGAGCTGCCAAATCTTAAAATTGCTTCGGCTCAGGCGGCGGATGAGCTTTTGACCATTGAAGGCGTAATGGCTTCATTTGTAATCTATCCTTCAGACGGAGTCATGAATGTTTCTGCCCGCAGTATGGGGGATATGAATGTTCAGCTTGTGATGGAGGCAATGGGCGGCGGCGGCCACCTTACCATGGCGGGAGCACAAATTAAAGATGCGACGGTGGAACAAGTACGCAGCCAGCTAATAGAAATTTTGCGCGCCGGGATCGGCCGCGGAACGATTCAGAAAAAATAGGAGGGCTTTTTGATGAAGGTTGTTTTGTTGGCAGATATAAAATCTCACGG
>DIQY01000053.1:0-789 GCA_002424295.1 Ruminococcaceae bacterium UBA5450
CCCGGAATCCATATGGATTCCGGGATTTTTTGATGCCTGTTTCTCCGCGAAATACTGAATTTGATATAAAAGGCAAGAACGACTTACCAAAATTTGATAAGCCGCTCTTGCTTTTTGCAAAAAATAGAATTGAAAGAAGGAATATTTCATAAAGATCTCAATTTAAATTGAGATCACATGAGCAATCTTATAAAGTTCCATATTAAACTCGCGCTTTTTATTCAACGCTTCTGTAATATCTAAATCGATAATTTTCCCATTTTGCATAACAACAACACGGTTGCTATTGCCCTCATACAGCAGCTTTGCTGCACGATATCCCATTTCGCTTGCTACCAAACGATCACGCAAGGTTGGGGAGCCACCGCGCTGCACATGCCCAAGAATCGTTACTCTCGTTTCAATTCCTGTTTCATTTTGAATGCGCTTTCCCAGCTCTTCTACCCCACCGACACCTTCTGCAACAACAATAATAAAATGCCGTTTTCCAGCTTTCTGTGTAAATTTCATGCGATCCACAATATCTCGCTGAAAATCAAAAGGAACCTCTGGAACCAGGATGGAAGTTGCGCCTACTGCGATGCCGGACTGCAAAGCAAGTTCTCCGCAGCGGCGTCCCATAACCTCTACAACACTGCAACGGTCATGAGACTCTGTTGTATCACGCAGTCTATCGACCATCTCAACAACCGTGTTCATTGCGGTATCAAAGCCAATCGTATATTCACTGGATGCAATATCATTGTCAATTGTTCCCGGAATACCGATACAAGGAATTCCAGCTCCAGT
>DIQY01000053.1:1038-3328 GCA_002424295.1 Ruminococcaceae bacterium UBA5450
CACATATCAGCCGCTTTTTTTACACCTTCCGGCGTATTAAATTCCGGACTGCGTGCTGTATAAATTACTGTTCCTCCACGATGGATAATATCCGAAACACTCCGCAAATTCATTTCCACTGTATCGCCGGATAGAAGTCCATTATATCCACGTTTTACACCGATTACACGCATTCCCAGATAAAGTCCGGTACGTACGACTGCTCGAACAGCTGCATTCATTCCAGGGGCGTCTCCGCCGCTTGTTAAAACTGCAATTGATTTTGCTCCCATTTGGTAGTCCTCCTATTTGCTTTAATCGGTTTTTACTTTACTTTAGTTTATTATAATATAAAGTTGTTAAAAATACAACAACTCAAAACATGGATTTTTCTCTCTTCTATATAGAAAAATGAATCACTGTTCCACAAAGGCAACATTTTCATCTCCAAGAAGTTTGCGCAATTCCCGAAGCAAGGGTTCGTTGACGTCAACAGCCATAGACCGAGGTGCTCGGAAAAGCCTTTTCTCTTTTTGAAACACGACATAAAGAGGAACAATGCCATCAAAGATTGCCAGATCTTTTTTTGCCTGGATCCACTTTGAATCTTCTTCCCCGGCTACTTTAAGATAAAGCCCGGGTTTTGGATGATGCTTAGAAGAAAGATCCGCAGAAGTTTTGGGCGATTCTGCTGATCTTCCGACTTGTTTCGGATCCGATATTTTTTCCAAAGACTCAAGGATCAGCTTTGGAGCTTCGTCTTCTCTTGCACTAATTTTTCCATAAATTTTCAAAATGATTCCTTCCTGCAGAAGGGAAAAATTCTCTTCCAAAATTTTTGAAAATACCAAAACTTCAATCGACCCATATAAATCTTCAAACGTTAAAAAAGCAATGGTAGAATTTTTCTTTGTCGTTTTTAATTTTTTACGGGTAATAATTCCGAGGAGCCACACCATGTCTCCGTCATGATACTGACCGCTTTCTTCCTGAAGATCATCTATGATCTCCCCTATTTTGGTGATTTCAGACTGACGATAGCAATTCGAAAACGGAGACATTGGGTGACCGGAAAGATACATTCCAGTTACTTCTTTTTCCTGAGCTAATTTTTCAGAAGCAGAATAATCAGGCACTTTAGGTAAATGAAATTCTTCCTGCTTTTTTTCTTCTCCAAGATCAAAAAATCCGATCTGTCCATCCAGATTTTTTCGGTGATCCGAATCCAAATAGGCCAAAACTGATTCTACGGCCGATGCCATCTGATGTCTATTTCCATCCAAATCATCCATTGCACCGCACTCTATCAGGCTTTCCAATGCACGACGATTTATGAGTCCATAAGTTCTTTTACAAAAATCGTAAAAAGAAAGGAAAGGCCCATTTTCTTGACGCATCTTGATAATTGTCTCTATTAACCCGCGGCCAAGATTGCGAACAGCAAGAAGTCCAAAGCGAATATCTTGTCCCGAAACGGTAAATCCAACCATGCTCTGATTAATTCTGGGCGACAGAACACGAATCTTTAGCCGGTCACATTCTGCAATATATTTGGAAAGTTTGTTAGGAATGCTCAAAACACTGGTCATCAGTGCTGCCATATACTCTTTTGGATAAAAACATTTTAAATATGCGGTCTGATACGCAAGATACGCATATGCCGCTGCGTGAGATTTGTTAAATGCATAAGAAGCAAAACTTTCCATCTCGCTGTAAATTGCTTGAGCTGTCTCTTCCGGCACCCCATTGCGCAGACAACCGGGCACTTCTATTGTGCCGTCTTTCGAAACAAGTCCATGGATAAAAATCTCACGTTCTTTCTGCATGACGTCATGTTTTTTCTTGCTCATTGCACGGCGTACAATATCTGCTCGTCCGAGACTATATCCGGCAAGAGAACGAAAGATCTGCATGACTTGTTCCTGATAAACGATACAACCGTATGTCACCTGCAGAATCGGTTTTAAAAGCGGATGACGATAGGTCACCTTTTCCGGATGGTGCCGATTTTCAATATAGCGGGGAATTGATTCCATAGGTCCGGGACGATAAAGAGAAATCGCAGCAATCAAATCTTCCAGAGAATCCGGCCGAAGCTGCATAATCATGCTGCGCATCCCAGAAGATTCGAACTGAAAAACACCGTCTGTTGCGCCAGCGCTGATCATTTGAAACACTTTTGGCTCATCAGTCGGGATTTTATCAACTAAAAAATCCGGATCATGAACATGAATCATTTCGACTGCATCATGAATAACCGAAAGATTTCGCAATCCCAGAAAATCCATTTTTAAAAGGCCAAGTTCCTCTA
>DIQY01000053.1:3477-3611 GCA_002424295.1 Ruminococcaceae bacterium UBA5450
TTTTTAAAAGGCCAAGTTCCTCTAGCGTCGTCATCGTATACTGACAGACAACAGAATCCCTGTTCTTTGCAAGCGGAACATATTTTTCGATCGGCTGATCCGTAATAACGACGCCTGCCGCATGAGTAGAAGCA
>DIQY01000053.1:3931-4148 GCA_002424295.1 Ruminococcaceae bacterium UBA5450
TGGTACCAACTTTGCCACTTCATCCACGGTAGCATATGGAATTCCCATTGCCCTTCCGACATCGCGAATGGAGCCCCTGGCTGCCATAGTGCCAAAAGTAACAATTTGTGCCACATGATCCGCACCGTATTTCTGAACTACATAATCGATCATCTCAGATCTACGATCATCTGCAAAATCAATATCGAAGTCTGGCATACTGACACGTTCCGGATTT
>DIQY01000127.1:0-5098 GCA_002424295.1 Ruminococcaceae bacterium UBA5450
GCTTGCCTCGTGCCATGTTGAGACAGTATGTTTATTGTCCAAACTCAATGCAAGCGAGCATATCGAAAATTGATCTTAACAGGAAGCGAGTTAGGAGTGGCCGTCGCTGAGAGCAAAGCAGCCTATGATGGATCAAGACCTATGTGCTGGAAAAACCGGCCTGAAGGTTTCTACAATAAAAGCATTGCCGGGCATCTGCTTTTTTGCAGGTGCCCGGTCTTTTGTCTGCAAAAAGACAGTTTGCTTCATTGACAAACTAATAGCATTAGCTTAATATATAACTAACACCATTAGTTTTTATGGAGGCGAGGAAATGGCGCAGAAAGGGTTAAGCAGGGAAGTCCTTATCGATGCTGCGGTAAATGTTATCGAACGGTATGGACGGAACAATTTTTCAATGAAGCTCGTCGCAGACGAACTGGGCGTGAAGACCGCCTCACTGTATAACCACGTAAAAAATATGAGCGAGTTGTTGGCAGGGGTGTGCAATTACGCTCTGAGACTGCAGAGAGACACAGAAATGCAGGCAATTAAGGATCTGAACCGCGGGCAGGCGGTCTATGCGCTGGCCGAAGCCTATCGGAACTTTGCAAAAGAGCACAGAGAACTGTATTGGCTCGTAATGAACGTTGCGGCTTCCGACAATCACGTGCTGGATGAAGCTGCTACGCGCATCACAGAGCCGATTGTAAAAATGCTGGCGGACTATGACATTGAAGACGACGACAAGATACACTTTCGGCGCTTCTTCCGTAGCATCGTGCATGGTTATGTTTCAGAGATGGACGCCGGATTTTTCTCACATTACCCAGCAGATACTGACAAGAGCTTTCACTTTGCAATCAAATGCTTTTCCGACAGTCTGGATTGCGCGGAAAAGAGGCGGCACTGAATATGGGCACAGAAAGAGAAGACCTTTTTTCTTCCATGCCAGAGAAAAAGGCGGTGATCACACTAGCAATTCCGACTGTTATCAGTCAGGTTATTACCGTCATTTACAATATGGCAGACACATTTTTTGTGGGGCAGTTGGGTGATCCCAATCAGGTGGCGGCGGCGACGCTTGCAATGCCGCTTTTTATGTTCATGACCGCGCTCGCGAACCTGTTCGGGATCGGCGGTGCAAGTCTTATTTCCAGATGCCTTGGAGCGAACGAAAGAGAAAAGGCCTCGCACTGCTCCTCCTTCTGCGTTTGGACAGCTGTCGCCGCAGCGTTTGTCTACGGAATCTTTGTTACTATTTTTCTTCCAGCTTTACTGCCGGTCCTCGGCGCGAACGACGGGACGTGGGAGTATAGTTCCGAATACATATTTTGGACGATCGGTATTGGCGCTGTTCCGACGGTACTGAATCCTGAACTCGCTCATCTTGTAAGAGCGGAGGGTTATTCAAAGCAGGCCAGCATTGGCGTGGCGTTCGGTGGGATCCTTAATATGGGGCTTGATCCACTGTTCATTTTCACTTTTAAGATGGAGATCGCAGGCGCGGCAATTGCAACCATGATTTCAAATGTAGCTGCCGTAGTTTACTTCTTCTGGTTTATTTATAAAATCAGGAATGTCAGCACGATAACGATGTCGCCCAAATTGTATACGCTGAAAGATCATATCCCTGGTGAAGTGCTGGCGGTGGGACTTCCCAGCTTTATCATATCCATGATGGCTACTATATCGAATACCGTCCTCAATAACATCATCTCCACCTGCTCAAACGAAGCTGTCGCCGGTATGGGGATCGCAAAGAAAATCGATCTAATGGCGTTTGCTATTGCACAAGGCATGACTCAGGGAACGCTGCCTCTGATTGGATACAACTATACCTCAGGAAATAGAAAAAGAATGATGTCAGTGATCAAAACGCTGCTTTTTGATTGTCTGATTATATCTCTTGCCGGTATGACAATATTGCTCCTCACTGCTGGATCGATTACGCGCCTGTTTATTGACAACGCTGAAACGGTGCAATATGGGAGAAATTTTCTTAGAATCATTTGTCTTGCGTGCCCAACGACGGCAGTCAATTTTTTTGTTATTACGGTGTTTCAGGCCACCGGAAAGAAGATTCAGCCGATCATTCTGTCACTGCTGCGCAAGGGAACAATTGATGTTCCCTTAATGTTCCTGTTTAACCATCTCATAGGCATAAGCGGGATAGCGTGGGCAACTCCGGTAGCGGATATGGCTGCGCTTGTCGTGTCAGCCGCATTGGGAATACCGTATTTGAAAAAGCTCAGGATGGGCCGGATTTAAACTGCATCAAAGAATCCGGAAGTGTCGCGCCGGAAAAATTTTAATTTCCGCCGTGGACGAAAATTAAATAGAATAGAAAACGGTGCTTTTAATAGTTGATGTGTACAGACTGATAAACCGAGGCTAGATCATGGAAGCCCCAGTTTGTCAGCCTTTCTTTATTTAATGCCAGCTAACCGTTTTGTTACGGCGTTAAACATATGCTTTGTCGCTTGCGCCCTACTTCTTTGTCTCCAAAAAATCAGGGAAGGCTCATATACCTTTTTTGGAAGATATGAGCTATAATGAGTGGCTGAGTGTACATCTTTCTGTTTTTCAACAGACTCAGGAAAGGAAAATGCCGTCATGTTTATTTCTGCGCGAAGTGCCAAACAAATTGCTCTAAAAATCAGTTCAATTGTCAAACAGAATATCAATATTATGGATGAAAATGGCTATATCATCGCCAGCACAGATCCAAAGCGGATTGGCAATCTACATGTGGGGGCGAAAAAGATCATTGATGAGCACTTGGCGGAGTTCTATGTGAAGAAAGAGGATGAAACTCTTACTACGCGTGCTGGGCTAAATCTCCCCATTAGGATTAACGGAAAGACCATTGGCGTTGTGGGAATCACCGGCCCTTATGACCAGGTCTTCAACTATGGGCAGATTGTCAGGGAGATGACTGAAATCCTGATTCGGGAAAGCTATGTAAAGGAGCAAGAGCGGCTGGATAAAAAAATAGAAAACCGTTATCTCGAAGACTGGATTCTGGGGAACGGAAAAGAAGACGGGCAGGCTTTTGTGGAGCGTGGCATCGAGTTACATATAGACATACTTCGTCCCCGGCGTGCAATGGTTCTTCGATTGGAGAATTTCCGGAGCCTTTCCGGAACCAGCGCGGGACAGAAACAGATTGAGCGGGTGGAAAAATCGATCCGCAGATTCATCTGCAAACAGCCAACCAACATTTTTCTCAGTCTCACAACCAAGCAAATTTGCCTCGTAACTCCGCGGGATGACAACCAGATGATGCAGCTTGCTCAAACATTGATCCAAGAAATTCAGGAAACATGCGGTGTTCAGTTGCTGGCTGGCATTGATGATAACCCCCTGGGAACCTTAGACGTTAAAACCGCTTATTTCAAGGCTAATAAGGCTTCACATGCGTGCAGGCAGCCTGCACAGATCACTCTTTACAGCCAGATGACTGCAGAAATTTTTTTAGCGGAAATTTCCCCTGATGCGAAACGGGAATATCTTCATCGCATGTTTCCAGATTGCAGCATAGAGAAAATCCGGCTCTGGATCCATTTGCTGGAGATTTATTTTGAAGAGGACGGGTCGATCGAGCGTGCCGCAAAGCGCCTTTTTATTCATAAAAACACGCTGCAATACAAACTGCGAAAACTGGCCTTTATTACCAACCATGATGTGCGTATTCCACGCGACTGCGCCCTTTACTACATTGCAATTCAGTTTTTTCGGGATCTTCAAAGTTTGTAAAATTTTGAGTGAAAACAACTACACATGAATTTTTCATGTGGACTTTTATCCTGCGTAACATAATTTATGATGAAAATATGTCTTTCATAACATTGACAGGTGGAATAATTTTGTACTAATATAATATAAATTAAGCGAATACATGTTTATTTTTATGCATAGTTATTTTGCTTAAATTTTTAGAGGGGGTCGGAAAAATGTCTGGGTTGGGGTTAATCATAGCATTCATTATCGCGGTCATTGCCATGATTTTGGCAATCTCTAAGCTGAAAGTCCATCCGTTCTTGGCAATTATGGTCATTTCTCTGTTGTTGGGCTTGGTCGCGGGGATTCCTCTGGTCGATACGAAAAAACCGGATGGAACCACCGTGATGGGACTTGCCAATGTAATCGGGGCCGGCTTCAGCGGCACCTTCACCAGCATCGGCATTGTTATTATTCTCGGCGCATTGGTCGGAACAATTTTGGAAGAGACGGGAGCTGCTTTTAAGCTCGCTGACATGGTAATTCATGTGGTCGGACCGGATCACCCGGATGTGGCTATGTTGATCATGGGGTGGGTCGTTTCTATCCCTGTCTTCTGCGACAGCGGATTCGTTATTCTGAATCCAATCCGCAGGGCTCTGGTGCAGCGTACCCGCAAAAGCAGCGTTGCCATGACGGTCTGCTTGGCGGGCGGCCTTTATGCTTCCCATGTATTTATCCCTCCAACACCGGGCCCGATTGCAGCGGCAAATTCTCTTGGGATCGGCGACAACCTGCTTCTGGTCATGGGACTGGGTGCGCTTGTTTCCATTCCGGCGCTGATCGCTACATATCTTTATGCAGGTCACATCAGCAAAAAAGTCCGGGCTGCAGACGAAGCGGATGTGGAACCGGCTGACGGAGAAATCGTCAAAACATACGATGAAATTCTGAAGGAATATGGTCGGCTGCCAAATGGAGCACTTTCGCTTAGCCCAATCGTTGTTCCAATCCTTCTGATGGCTCTTGGCTCCATCGCTTCTATGGCGAAGTGGTCTGGTTTTGGTGCACAGCTGTGTAATTTCCTTGGGACGCCGATTATTGCACTTGCCGTCGGCACACTGTTTGGAGTATGGCTTCTCGTGGATATGCATAAAATAGATCATTTTTATGATGTCACCGATAAGACTCTGAAAACGGTTGGTCCTATTCTTTTCATTACCGCGGCGGGCGGCGTTCTCGGAAAGGTGATAGCCGTTTCCGGGATGGTGCAGTACATCACGTCTAATGCTCCGCTGCTTCAGAGCGTCGGGATTTTCTTCCCGTTCCTGCTCGCAGCAATTCTGAAAACCGCACAAGGTTCCTCCACGGTTGCTATCACCACCACGGCTGGTAT
>DIQY01000127.1:5254-14545 GCA_002424295.1 Ruminococcaceae bacterium UBA5450
TATCACCAC
This sequence comes from Ruminococcaceae bacterium UBA5450, assembly GCA_002424295.1. Taxonomy (GTDB): domain Bacteria; phylum Bacillota; class Clostridia; order Oscillospirales; family Acutalibacteraceae; genus Caproicibacterium. Next base: position 5,264 of record DIQY01000127.1, read on the forward strand.
CACGGCTGGTATTATGGCTCCGCTGATGACCGTACTCGGGTTACAGTCCCCTGTTTCTACCGCGCTGACAGTGATGGCAATCGGTGCAGGTGCTATGACCGTATCGCACGCAAACGATTCGTACTTCTGGGTTGTCACGAACTTTGGTTCCATGACACCCGAACAAGGATATAAGACGCAGACAATGAACACACTGATAGAGGGTCTCGCATCTATGGTCGGTGTATTTGTCCTTTCTCTGATTCTGCACTGACATTAAGGAAATGCGTCTGTCGGGAAGAATTGCATGAATGGGGGAAATCCGTTTAATGAAAAAAATCATACTGATACCGGATTCTTTTAAAGGGACGATGTCTTCGTCTGAAATCTGCAACATTATGAAGAAAGTAATACTGAATTATTTTCCCGACGCCGATGTACTCAGTATCCCCGTAGCCGACGGTGGTGAGGGCAGCGTAGATGCCTTTCTTTCCGCTGTTGGTGGACGGAAGGTTCTCCTTGTCGTAAAAGGGCCATATTTTGAAGATATCCCAGCTTCCTATGGGGTGCTCCCCGATGGAACTGCCGTGATAGAAATGGCGGCGGCCGCAGGGCTGCCGTTGGTCGGTGAAAACCGTTCTGCGGGCAAAACGACCACCTTCGGTGTAGGCCAGTTGATTGCGCATGCCGCAAAATCCGGCTGCCGCAAAATTATTGTCGGGTTAGGCGGCAGCGCGACGAACGACGGAGGCGCAGGGGCTGCCGCTGCGTTGGGAATTAAGTTCCTCGACGAAGGCGGGCACGAGTTCGTTCCTGTCGGGGAAACGCTTGGAAAGGTTACTTCTATCGACGCGAGCAGATTAAATGCCGCCCTCAATGGCGTTGACCTTATCACGATGTGTGACATTGACAACCCGCTTTGTGGTCCCCGCGGAGCCGCGGCTGTCTTCGGACCTCAAAAAGGGGCTTCTGAAGAGGAAGTCCGTTTGCTGGACCGAAATCTCAGTCATCTGGCCGAAATTATTCGGCGCGATCTTGAGAAAGACATCCGTTTTCTTCCAGGCTCGGGAGCGGCAGGCGGCATGGGCGGCGGCATGGCCGCGTTTTTCGGCAGCCGTCTGCAGGCGGGAATCGAGACTGTACTGAATATTGTCGGGTTCGATGATAAGATCCGCGGTGCAGACCTTGTGTTCAGCGGAGAAGGAAAATTGGACTCTCAATCCCTCAGAGGAAAAGTTATCGTCGGGGTAGCCCGCCGTACCCAAAAGCAGGGGGTTCCGCTGATTGCCATTGTCGGCGATATTGGTGACCAGATTGAAAATGTTTACGGAGAAGGGGTCAGTGCTGTCTTCAGTATCAATCGCGCAGCGATTCCCTTTTCAGAAGCAAAACAGCGTTGTAAGGAAGACCTGGCACTTACAATGGATAACCTTATGCGCTTTTTCAGTGTGCTGCAAAAACATCCAAATCTGCAATGAAGAAATTTTATCGGGGCTGCTGCAAAACACAGTTTTGCAGCAGCCTTATTTTAACTCTGTCATTAAAACATTAGATTCCAAACTCATAGAAAATTATTATCTTAAATGCTATAATAAAATTATACATAATAATTTAACATTGAAAGAACGAAACAACATAATTTGATATGAATTTGGAAGAAAGTAATAGCTTTATTTGGTTGAACCACAGCGTCATGTAGTACTGAATCAGGTACTCCGATTGATGTTAACTGCATGATGACGGGGAAAAACAAGGAAAGAAATAGCACGTCTCCATCAAATAAAACATGTTTTGTACAAAAATGGAGGATATGAATTGAAAAATACATATTGTTGCATATGCGGGAAGCAACTAAACAAGATAGCATTCAATAAAATTTTGATTAAGGGTAGAGAATTTATCTGCTTTGATTGTGCGAAAAAAGCCGGTCATAATCCTTTTACATGGACAGGAAACTTGCAGACCACATCGGATGACATAAAATCTGAAATTGCAAAGAATGAATGTGGAGATGGGGCGGTTTCTGTCCCTAAAGAAAAGGTATATGTACAGCCAGCATCTCTTGATATTGAAGAGACTTCCACGTCACATGGTGAGGATGCTACTGGAATTGTTGAATCCAGCCAGATGTTTACATCTATCCCGCATAAAATTGGGATGTCAAAATCAGTCGGAAAGTACCTACAGACAGACGGAGAGAGTACTTGGTATGTAACTCCAAAACGATTTAAAGAGCCCGTAAAGCATCATATAGAGGATATCATAAGCTTTGAACTGTTGGAAAATGGCACTACAGTCATTAAAGGTGGCCTTGGAGGAGCAGTTGCCGGAGGACTGCTGTTTGGTGGTGTCGGAGCTATAGTTGGCAGTACAATATCGAAACGGAAGGTACACGAGACTTGTAGGTCGTTGCGAATCAAGATAACAGTCCGTGATGTAAAGCATCCGACAGAATATATTGATCTTTTCACTACTATTGGAAATATGAATAAGAATTCGTGGGCGTACAGAAATCTTATGCAGCAGGCGCAGGAAATCATGTCTACCCTGCAGGTATTACAGGATGCTGCTAATAAAAAGGAAGAGCGGATGGCAAAACAAGATGCGCCGACGCAGAACGTAAGTACAGCAGATGAAATAATGAAATTTAAGCAGCTTCTGGATGATGGGATTATTACAAAAGAAGAATTTGAGGAGCAGAAACGAAAGTTGCTGAAATAAGCCTTTTAATTTTGCCTTTGAAGAGGAGACCCACCGATAACCGGAGCAGCTGCATATGCCACAAAAACCAGACATGACCACTTTGTCTTCAGAAGACCTTACATAAAAGATAATGTCTATACGGCTTGAAAAAGTAGAACCCCATCGTTAAACGATTCAATCATTCAGAAGTGTTGGAATCCCTGGTTGCTTAGGGCTACCTATCAAGCAGGAAAGTCAAGAATAACAATACAAAGTTCTGGTTCCCCTTTATGCAAAGAGTCGATTTTACGTGGGCGAATATAAACTTTCATTCTATAATGATAGATAAAACAGATGCTTCTTAAATCAGAAACGCTGTGACTTGTAAGTCACAGCGTTTCTGATTTTTGTAGGTAAGTAGGAATTAAAACTTTATACTTAACTTGTAAAATTCAAGGTTAATGCAGTAATCCGACCATAACTCGCGGTAATATAACCAGGCCTACGGTCGCAATCGGCTGGCATGCTGCGTAGAAAGCAGCTACTTTGTCATCCCCAGAAACCAACATAAGTGCATTGAGCGCTGGTGCCGAAGTCATAGCACCTGTGGTTGCTCCAAGGGAAGCAAAGAGAGGCATTTTGAATAGATATCTAGATACGACAAATGCGGCCAGTATGGCAACGACACTCATCAATACGCCTACCAAAAATAGTGTTATACCATATTGAGACAAGGTGGATACAAATTTCGGGCCGGCGCTTGCACCATTCGCCAAAAGGAAGAGAGAAATTCCAAAGTCGCGCATAGGGACCAATGTGGTTTTTGGAGCCTGAAAATTGATTTTGCCGATTTTTCCGATGGCAGATACGACGATGCCAGCTATGATTGCGCCGCCGCCGTTGCCCAATGAGAAATTTACGCCACTGCCTACAGGAATTGCAATCGCTCCAAGTATCACACCGAAAGCAATTGTAATGCATACTACGAAGACGCCGGGGGCATCCATTGTAATCAGTTTTGCATTTTTAAGACCAGCCAAACGTTTAGACACAGGTGGGTCTGGTATTTTTGCATTTTCTTCCTCAACATTCGCTTTGAAAAGTTTTGGAATAATCTGTACAAATAATACAATGCTGACAATACCAAATACATACGCAAGTGCATAGCCTACGCCTGCTGCCGATTGAGAGCCTACAATTTCCAGTGTAGCAGTCAGAGAAGCTGTGCAGGTAAGCGCACCTGCCATAACGCCAAGCGCTAAATCCATGGGAAGATTGAATATTTTTACCGCCATGGTGATTGTTACTCCGGCAGATACAAGAATGGCAAGACAGGTTGCTAGAAATCCCCAAAAGTTAGCTTTTATGTTTGTTACAAAAGAGGGGCCGGCTGAAAGTCCTACGCAGCCCAAGAACATAACAAGGCCTATGGAACCCAGCACATCAGGAATTTTCATTCCGAAGCTGCCCAGAATAAGGGCTACAATCAAGACACCGGATGTTCCAAATTTAAGTCCGCCAAAAGATATTCTTCCAAATATATATCCCAGTGCCAATGCAAAGAAGACCATAAAAACGGTATTGTTTAAAAGTGCGGTTAAAAAACTCATATTTTTGTTTCCTCCATATCATTTTCATTTTATTATCTCGCTTCTTACACAAAAATATAAGTTGCTCTAAAAGCTTCTGGTGCTTAGTAATGAATTTTGCGAATACCCAATCAGAAAACGCTTCGCTTTTAGGTAGCGAACTGGCGAAATTGGAAATCAATAGCGGCAATCACCGCGCGAAGCGTTGTGTGAATTTCATCACCTCCTGTGGGGCCAAATATGTCATTTTAATTAGGTAATAGAACAACTTTACCAGTGGTCTTATTTATTATACGGCAATTTGCACAATAAATTAACCTGCTTTAAGTTAATTTAACAACAAAAAGTATAAGAAAACTTGTGATTTGTAAGTAAATAAAAAAGCCACCAGGAAATCCCATAAAATGAATGTTGCAAACAAATCATTTTTAAAGGGAGAAACCCGATGGTTCAAAAGAAGTTCACTATAAATTTTAAAATTTGATACTGGAATCTGTTTTGCAGCCCGATCTGATACTTTTTATGCTGGGGTGACTGTGTGATCGGCTCATAAAAGCGAAAGTCTCCGCGAAAAATCGGATTACGGATTCTCAGCACTTTGGCAATCATAAACGCGCTGATACTCTTTCGTGCTGGGAACCTTTGCAACCAGGGACTGGTGACGTGAGAGCAGCCGGCAAAGAGGGTAAACATCTACCCAGATTTCATTGTCGCTTTCTTTTTGAGACTCGTCAAAGACCAGCTCTAATCCGAAATGAAGATGGGGTTCTGTAATATTGTTGACGTTTTCTTTTGTGCTGTATCCGGTGTGACCAAGATAGCCGATTACATCTCCAGCCTTAACAGAAGAACCGACTTTTAAATTGGATTGATAAGGATAATTCTGCCGTAGATGTGCGTAATAATAATAGCGCTGTTTGTCAAGACTCCGGATTCCAATGCGCCATCCTCCATATTGATTCCACCCGAGAGCTTCAACTGTTCCACTTTCTACGGCAATAATAGGAGTGCCGATTTGCCCCATCATATCATGTCCAAGATGTTGTCGGCGATAGCCATAAGTACGGCTTACTCCAAAATCATCAAATTCAGAATACGGAAATCCTTTTGCAATAGGAGAATAGGCAGAAAGGCCATATTTTTGTTCCCAACGCTTTCCATTTGGAGCGGATTCATCCGGAACCTCTTCTTCGAAATTCCCGACTAGTCCATTCAGGACAGCTCCATATGCTTTTCGATAATAAGGATAATAAGAGAGCCCTTCGGAAAGTTCGGAAATAGAGGCCCCGTTTTGCAGCTTTTCAGCATCTTCTTCCAAGTGCTTTGGCGAACAGTTTGTAAATTTTCCACCGGTGCGGGCGGCTTCTAAACTTAAAAGGTCTATCCAGTTAACCGGTTTATTTTCTTTACTTCCTTTTATATCGAGGGAAAGTGCGCGATCCAGAGATTCAAAGTTGACATTAAATTCTACATAGTGAATAAAATCTTTTTTGGGCTCAGGTGTGGTGGCTGCATTTTGGACAGCTCTGTTGCACAGATCAAAAATTCCGAAACAGAGCAGAAAAGTCAGAATAAAAAATCCTACAAAGAAGGTTTTCTTTTTTTTAAAATTCCGAATCATGAGATTCCCTCCCAATAAAACGCTTTCTAAAAAATTTATGAGAGGAAAAAGGAATCTATGCCTTCTCTAAAGGATGCTGACAAGTGTTCATTTAATAAAGTAAGAGTTCATTTGAAGACCTGTTTATAGAAAATCATACGGATTTTATAAAATTGAATTCAATTTGGGGGTACACTTGTGTCTTTTTGACGGTTTCTTTTTGGAACAGATACATGTATAATTAAACCGAATTTTTGGTCCAAGATAAGATAAAAGGAGAGAATATTTTGCGCGAAGAAGAAAAAGCATTGGAAGAAGTACGGAAACTTTGTGAAAGACTGCGAAGAGATGGCTGTGCTCTGCTTGCGATTGATGGTCGCTGTGGAAGTGGAAAGACAACTTTGGCGGAATATTTGCACCAAAAATATGAGTGTCCAGTGATTCATATGGATGATTTTTATCTGCCGAAAAATCACAGAACAAAAGAACGCCTGCAGATACCGGGAGGAAATGTTGATTGGGAACGCTTTCTGCAGGAGGTGCTGCGCCCGCTAAGAACCGGAAAGCCTGCAGTTTATCGGCCTTATTATTGCAAAGAGAATACATTCGGAGAGCCTAAAACAGCCTGCCCGGGGCCTTTGACAATTATTGAGGGCTCCTATAGTCTGCATCCGAGCCTGCGGGTGTTCTATGATGATGAAGTGTTTTTGACCGTTTCCAAAGAGGAACAGGAGCGGCGAATTCTGAAACGCAGTAACCCGGAAATTTTACAGCTTTATAAAGAAAATTGGATTCCGATGGAAGAACGTTATTTTTCCAACTATCGGATTGCGGAAGGATGCAGTCTAGTGTTGGATACAACCGGGTATCAGGCACTTTCTTTTTAAAAAAGACGGAGAAAGGAAATTTTATGAAAAAAAGAGCAACCGTGCTGTTAACGATTTCTGCACTCTGTTTGGCTGGCGGTGTTATTTTGCCGCAGGCGTTTCATTTTCTACCGATCCCAAATGCAGGAATTATCCTGTGCCCAATGCATATTCCGGTTTTACTTTGCGGAATTCTCTGCGGATGGCCGTGGGGCCTTTTGTGCGGAATTTTAATACCGCTTTTGTCAAGTATGATTACCGGAATGCCGCCTTTGTTTCCTACGGGAGCTTCTATGATTTGTGAGCTTGCAACTTATGGAATCCTTTCTGGGCTTTTTTATCAAATGACGCAGGGAAAAATCTATGCGACTCTTTTTCCAGCCATGCTGGGCGGCAGATTTGTAATGGGAATTTCCAGCTTGCTGTTTTATAATCTTGCAGGAAAAGGCTATACCTTTGAGCTCTTTCTTACTTCCGCTTTTGTTACGGAATTGCCTGGAATTCTTTTGCAGTTGACACTGATTCCGCTTTTGGTCGTAATCCTGAAAAAATCCAAACTTTTTCCCGCTCAACAGAATTCTTAATCTTAAATATTAAAAAGATCCGTTTCGCATAAAAATATGTGAAACGGATCTTTTTTTTATGTCTTTATATTACCACAAATTGGGCCTTTTTTCAAGTCTTGTTTTTTTCTTCCTGAGGGTGTAAGAAGAATATTAGGGGGGAATCACACATGAAATCGGATTTTACAATGGTACCGAAAAAGCGTAAAAAAAAAGAACTGCTCGGATTAATGCAGGACTGCAATCAGATAACGGAGAGATTCGGGCTTTCTCTTTCGGAAAAACAAATTCAGAATTTGGAGGAGCATCGGATAAAAGCACTTCAAAATACCGGGCGGATTGAATTTGGTGAGGGAGTTTTAAAAAAGCTTGCCTATGCGTTTTGTGATTCTCCGTTTCTGCTTCCGAATTCCTATGAGGAGACTTTAATCGAGCTGCAGGATTTGTTCTATTATTTTAAAACAGAGTCTATGGAACAGATTTCTGATGATGAATTGATCGAAGCGATGAAAGAAATCTATAACGGAAAAGCACAGGGTTCTCTTTCTTATCTTTCGCAGACAGCTTTAGAGGACCTTTGCCGAAACCTTCGATTTGATTCGTTTGATTCTATGGATGGGAGGGATCCTCAAGAATGACAGGGACACTTCGGTTTACAGGAAAAGAATTTTTTTCTGACGAATCTGATTCTGCGCTTTCAGAAGAGAGTCTTCCTTTTCAAACATCGATCTGGCAGGTTCTGAAAAGGCAGGTGCGCCTTTATACGATGGGAGAAAGCAGTTCTCTCCCAAAAGAAACAGTCGAAGAACTTTTTGCGTCCATTTGTTTCCTAATCGATCTTGGTGCTGCTCCAAAAGGAAAAGAGCAGCCGTTGCAGATGAAAAACACCAATGCAGAAGAGCTTTTTGAGCGTGGAAAAAAGCGGGCGGAATGGGAAGTCAGAAGGGGAAAGAGACTTTGGAAAACAGCCTGTATGAGTGCGCCGAAAATTTCGAACCGTTCCCTTTTTGATACGCTGCAGGGAATCGGTGCATTTTGGAAACAATATGATGTTCGTTTTTTTGCACATCAGATTCCTTGCTATATTGACTATCAGTTGATGAATCCAGTCCCGGAATCTCTTTCTGGAATTTGTTATCTTAACGAATATCTTCATTGCCTCCTGATTGAGAATCGCTTTTTGCTTCATTTTGATGTAGAGCAAATTGAAAGACTTTTACAGGTCGTTGAGCCGGATTATCAAGAACTTCTTATCAATCTTACAGAGCCGGTTCTGGTGCAGGCACTTGGACTTTCTATCCTGAAAAAAGAGCCGTATGTGCTTGACTTTTTACCTCAAGAGCAGGAGCAATTACAGTTGTATTTGCAGCCTTTATCGAAAAAAGAAATGCGTCAAGTGCTTTCTGATGCAGTTTTATGGCTTTGCAGATCATTAAAAATAGAGGGAAATGATGACCGTGCATATTTTTTAAAGGCAGCACAAAATGCTTTGCCAAGGCTCAGTGCAGCCTGTTGTGCAAAAGAATTACAGAATCTTTTTCCTCATATTACTTAAAAAATATCCATTAAAATAATGGTTGCAAAATAAAAAGCACTTTTCATCTCGTTAAAAAATGAAAGGTGCTTTTTGCTTTATGAAGATAGAAAATTCAGACGGGATGATCAGGGTCTTCACTCAGTATGGAAGGATGAAGTTCTTCGTGCATCTGAGAATCCTCAACGGCCTTGTTCTTATCTTTTTCACAAATGCCAAAGGTAACAACAAAAAGATATTTACGAATGGCAAAAAGTCCTGCAACCGCAATTACACCGACCAAGTTGTCGAGTGCGCTGTGGTGATAAATAATGATCTGCCGGGCAACCGCAAACAGCAAAACGTCCAGAACTGCAGCAGGGGTTTGGCGGACCAGCATTTTTACGAATTCGAGTCCCACAACCATTGACATAATGTTTGCAAAGAAAGTTTCAAATTTAGATTGGTCTACATCACCGTTTGTAAATAT
>DIQY01000102.1:0-1169 GCA_002424295.1 Ruminococcaceae bacterium UBA5450
GCTGAACATATGTCTTGGTTTCTGGATAAGGAATTTCTTTGAGTGTGGTTCCATCATCAGAATAATCACTGTCGGAAAGCCACCTGTTTACATTGCCCATTCCTGCATTATAGGCGGCAATACAAGTGCCGAGATCCTGATAAGTACCCTGTAAAATCGAAAGGAACTTGCATCCGTAACGGATATTAATCTCCGGATTGTAAAGATCTTCGCCTGTATATTCCGGATCATCCGGCATCTGCCACTGCAGCCATTCAAACGTTTCGGGTGTAATTTGCATCAACCCTCTGGCATCTGCCCCAGAATGTGCGTGGGGATCAAATCCGCTCTCGGCTTTCATAACAGCGTAAACAAGAGAAGGTTCCACTTGAAACTGTGTTGTATATTGATTGACGATTTCTTGATACTCCTGCGGATATGCAGCATGCTGCACCTGTTCATTGCTTTTATGAAGCAACGACACCAAGCCAACAATAACACCTGCTACCAGGATCAAACCCGCTATCACAATCAAGATTCGTTTCTTTCGTAATTTTCGGTTTGTTCGTCTTTTGATATGTCTCATGCGTTTCCTTCCAATACCTGCTGCAAAAATTCAGAAGCATGCCCCCTTACTTGTTCGGGCAAAAGATTGCCGTCTAAAATAAAATCGGAATGCTTCCGGAAAAAATCGTCCGAATGTTGGACCGACATCCGGCAAAGAACCGCTTTAGCGCTAATTCCATCACGCTTTTGCAGACGCTTGATTCGAATTTCTTTCGGTGCCAGAACTGCCGCTACAAAATCGCAGCGAGAATCAAGCCCGCTTTCAAAAAGCTGCGGCGCATCAATGATAATCGCCGGAGTAGGTTCCTTCGAAAGGCTTTGCAGCTTTTTCTCCAGCAAAGCGCGTATCACGGGATGCGTAATTTGATTAAGAAGTTTCGTATGCTCTGCATCCTGAAACGCTCTTTTGGCCAATTCCTTACGATTGAGTCCATCTGACAAAATCAAATCTTCTCCAAAAGCCCGCTGCAAATTTTTGATGCAATCGGGATCCTGTACCGCTTCTCTGGCAAGCTGATCACAGTCAATGATTCTGCAGCCCAAATTTTTGAGTGCTGCAGTCCATGTTGATTTACCGGCTCCAGTCGGACCGGTCAGTCCAATAATCAGCTGTTTCAAAGATG
>DIQY01000102.1:1461-7122 GCA_002424295.1 Ruminococcaceae bacterium UBA5450
TCCACTTCGCGCAGCGCATCAAAAAGATGATGTGCCATCTGGGACATATCCGTCTCTGCCCCATAACATAAATAAGGACTCTTTAGTCCCGCACAATCCTCATCATAGCAGAGAGCCATTACTCCCGGTGCAATATGAGAGTTTACATAATCTCTATATTGTTCATCACTGCCGTCAAGAATAATCACATTTGCTTTCGGAGAATAATGCTTATACTTCATTCCCGGAGAAGAAGCGCGCACCCCTTCTTTTAACGGATGCAACACTGCGTCATCCATCTCTACTTCTCCCAGAACAGAACGCAGCTGTTCCAATGTGATTCCACCCGGTCTTAAAAGACGCGGTGGATTTGACGCCAATGTAATCACTGTGGATTCGACACCGACCTTACAGGGACCACCGTCAACTACGGCTTCAATTTTTCCAGAGAGATCGTGCATAACATGTTCCGCCGTCGTGGGACTTGGCTTTCCGGAAAGATTGGCAGAAGGCGCCGCCAAAGGCAAACCGGAAACCGTAATCAGCTGCTGCGCCGCCGGATGAGACGGGAACCGAATTGCAACGGTCGGCAATCCGGCGCTAACTTCATCGGGAATGCAGTCTGCTTTTGGTAAAATCATGGTAAGTGGTCCCGGCCAAAAAGCCTTTGCCAATTTTTTTGCACTTTCGGGGACAACCGCTACCAAATGATAAATCTGAGAAAAATCCGAAATATGGACAATCAACGGGTTATCCATCGGTCGTCCTTTCGCTGCAAAAATTTTTGCAACGGCTTTTCCATCCAGTGCATTTGCAGCGAGTCCATAAACCGTTTCTGTCGGCATTCCGACGAGACCGCCTTCGCGGAGAAACTTTGCCGCACGCTCAATCCCTTCCGCATCCGCTTTTAACAGTTCCGTTTCCACCATTCTTACCTCACTTTTAATTTTCATGCTCTGATGAGCGCATACTCTTTTCCAACTGAAGCGTTCGGTCCGCCGCAATTAAAGGATCTATCAACTGATCCAAACTGCCATTTAAAACGTCCTCCAGTTTATACAGCGTCAGACCGATCCGATGATCGGTCACACGGCTCTGCGGATAATTATAAGTGCGAATCCGCTCGGAACGGTCGCCTGTTCCAACCTGACTGCGGCGATTTTCCGCAATCGCCTCATCATGTTTTCTCTGCTCCATTTCAAAGAGCCGGCTTCTGAGCACCCGCATCGCTTTATCTTTATTCTTATACTGGCTACGTTCATCCTGACATTCGACTACCGTCCCCGTGGGAAGATGTGTAATCCGGATTGCCGAACTGGTTTTATTGATATGCTGCCCTCCGGCTCCGCTCGAACGAAAGGTATCGATCTGCAAATCTTTGGGATCGATTACCAGTTCTACCTCATCGGCTTCCGGCAGGACGGCCACTGTCGCCGTAGAAGTATGGATTCTTCCCTGCGTTTCCGTTTCAGGGACACGCTGCACCCGATGAACACCGCTTTCATATTTTAAGCGGGAATAGGCACCCGCTCCCGAAATCTGAAAAGTAACTTCCTTACAGCCGCCGAGTTCCGTCTCATTTAAATTCAAAAGCTCTGTCTGCCAATTTCTGCTCTGTGCATACATCGTATACATTCGATAGAGCACTGCAGAAAAAAGAGCTGCTTCTTCCCCACCGGCTCCGCCGCGGATTTCCACGATCACGTTTTTTTCATCATTAGGGTCTTTGGGAAGCAAAAGAATATTAATCTTCTCCGTAAGGTGCTTGATTTCTTCCTGCGCTTCTTCCCGATCCGTAAGGGCAAGATCGTGAAGTTCACGGTCTCCTGATTCTAGAAGCTCCTGCGCCTCCGACAACTTCTTCTGGACTTTCTCATATTCCCCATAGGTGCTGACCAAAGGCTCCAGATCTTTATATTCTTTCATCAGCGCTGCAAATTTTGTCTGATCTCCTGCAATTTCAGGCAGGCAGAGCTTCTGACCTAATTCTTCATATCTTTTTTGAAATATCTGTAAATTTTCAAACATAAAAGTTCTCTCCTTATGAATTAATTACCAATATTCTGTAAATTCATAAAGAGTCCCTAAGCTTTTTCTTTTGGATCATCGCGTAAGATTCTGCGAATATTCTTTTCACACTTTAAGCGCGGAACCATAACTTCTCTTCCGCAGGAGGTACAGCGAATTTTAAAATCCATGCCCGCCCGCAAGACCAAAAAAATCTTATTTCCGCAGGGATGCGGTTTTTTCATTTCAATGCGGTCACCGGGTCTGATATCCATCTGAAAATCCTCCTTTTATCTTTGCGTTTCATATAAGTATACCACGAATCCACTATCAGAGACAAATCTTTTTCGATAGGAACCTTGCTTCCCGCTTTTCTTTGCCTTATAATAAAAATATAGTTTAAAAAATGAGGGTGAAATCCATGGCAATTAAAGAGGAAGTTTTGCAATATCTGCGAAAATCCACGGGAGATGTCTCTGGAGAAGAATTGAGTGAAAGACTTGGGACCTCCCGCACAGCAGTTTGGAAAGCAGTAAATGCCCTGCGGGAAGAAGGCTGCGAGATTGCTTCTGCCACTCGCCGCGGATACCGCCTTTTAAAAGAACCCGACCGAATTAACGCAGAAGATCTTCTGCAAAACTTAGATACGCAGTTCCTCGGCAAAGAGATCCAGGTATTTAAAGAGATTGACTCCACCAACGAAGAAGTGAAGCGCCAAGCACTGCGTGGTGCTCGAGATGGTCTTGTGATCGTTTCTGAGGAACAGAACGGCGGCAAAGGAAGACTCGGACGCGCATGGAACAGCCCTTTTGGTACAGGACTTTATTTTTCCTTTTTACTGCGTCCCGAACACATTCCGGAACCACTGACAAATGCTACCCTTCTGGCAGGACTCGGGGTTGTACGCGCTCTAAGACGTGTTTGGGGATTAGATGCTAAAATCAAATGGCCGAACGATGTTGTCATCGGCAATAAAAAGATTTGTGGAATTCTCACCGAGATGGCCGCAGAAATTGACAAAGTACAGTATATTGTTCCCGGAATTGGAATCAATGTTGGGAACCAATCTTTTCCGGATGAGCTTGCAGTAAAAGCGACTTCGATGTTGATCGAATTGGGAAAGCCGGTAAAACGTTCTGAGGTTTTGCTGGCTGCACTGGAAGAGCTTGATAAACTATTTATAGAGAAAGAGTTTCCCCTTGAAGAATACAGTGACCTATGCGTCTCACTCCATAAAAAAGTTCGTTATACGCGAGGGTTAAAGTCTTATACGGGAACTGCTTTTGCGATTGCTCCCGGTGGAGAATTGATGGTACGCAGTGATGAAGACGGAACAGAAATTCCGATCAGTACCGGAGAAGTCATTGTTCAGGGAATTTATGGACAAAACGTTTAAGAATTTTTGATAAGCCAAAAGGCGCTTTGTATAAACAAAAATTGTTTATACAAAGCGCCTTTTTAATTTTGTCTGATTCGAGTCATTTCAAAGATCAAAAGAGGCTCTTCATGCGTGCCCAAAAAGACTGGTCGGTCTTTGTTTTGATTCCATCATTCACGGCTGCATCCTCGTTCAGCTTTTCGTCAGAATCATCTTTTTTAATTTCATTGGTCTTCATGATAAAGCTGACATGGTTGTCGCAGCCATCAGAAACACCGGAGAAAGTTTTATAACTCTTTGCCTGATCTAGAATTGCATCTTTCAGATCAAGCAATTTTTCTGCATCCGCTTTGCTGGAAACCACTTTGTTGGCAACAAGATCGATGCCGTCAACCTTAAACTGATTGGTTCCGGTCGAGAGCTCTCCGCTCTTTTCTGCCAAGGTTCCAGCAGCCTCTGTTAACTGTCCAATGCCATTTTGCAGCTGAACTCCTCCATTTTGCAGCTCTGTTGCGCCGGTCTGCAATGCCGAAGCACCTGCATTGACCTGTGCAGAACCGCTCTTAAGAGAATCTGCTCCATTTTTAGCACTCTCTGCCCCATTGGAGACCTGTTGAGCCCCGGCAGCCAGCTCATTTGCTTTCTGCATTAAAGTATCAACTCCGCCAGAAACCAAAGCTAGATTATCGGAAATCTGCTTTGTTCCATCAGCAACTGATTTTGCACCGTCGTTCAGCTTTTGAGCAGATTCGTTCAACGTCTTCTCCTGTCCTGCAAAATTACTCTTAATTGTTTGAGCAGAACCGGTAAGTGTAGTGTTCGCGCCCTGGCCGATCGCCTGAATATCGTTGCCAAGTCCAGTTAACTTTGTACCGATCGCCGTATTATTTTGGATACCAACAATCATTGCACTAATCTGTGCTTTTGTAGTCGCATCTGTTGTAGCAGCAGCAATTCCTTGAAGATTTTTAATTAAATCCGCATTCTGCGTCTGTAGAGTTGCGCCAATGTCTTGTGTATCACTTCCAGCCTTTGCAAGACTTTGGACAAACGGCTTATTAGAATCGCTCATATCAGTGCTGATCTGCTGGATAGAAGAATCCACCAAAGAACCGGTTACCTGCTGCAAAGCCGTTGTAAACTCCCCTAATCCAGTCTGTAATGTAGCTGCTCCATCTTTTGCCTGATCACTACCCGCAGAAAGCTGCTTTACGCTACCGTCTAATTGTGTAATTCCCTGTGCAAAAAGGCTACTGCCGTCTTTCACCTGTTTTGCACCGGTTGAAAGAGCTTCTGTTCCAGAAGCCAACTGGTCACTGCCGGAAGAAAGCTTCTGGGTACCGCCTGCAAGCTCCGTGGTTCCGCTGTTCAAAGAACTAATTCCATTATTCAGCGCTCCCACTGCGCTTTGCAATTCCAGCATTTTATTGTTATAGGTAGAAAGAGCACTTGCCAAAGCTTCAGAACCTTCACTCAGCTGACCGGAAGCACTTTCCATTTGATCTACTAAAGAATCGATCTGGCCCACATCAAAAGAAAAACTGCCATTACTACTTTCTGATCCAGCAGGAAGCGCTGCGCCCATAATAGAGTTCATTTCCAAATTTGTGGCATCGGCAGTAACCGTAAAGCTATCTTCCAAATTAATTTTGCTCAGACTTTCCAGCGTACTGACAGATGAGCCTAAAGTTTCCTTCATGCCCGGCAAAGAAATCATTGTGACAACCTGGTTGTTTCCTTCTGAAACAACTGCACCGCCTTCCGAGCATTTTACATTCTGAAAATGGTCGGTAGAAAAGCTGCAGAGGGCTGCCGCCAAAAACGGCGTATAAATGGTTCTGGATTCTCCCCCAACTAATTTTGTTGTCTTCTCATGATTCTGAAAAGAGACAGTCATTTCCAGTTTTCCTGATTTGCCCGCAAGCTGATCTGCACTAATTTCTTTTCCGTCCAATTTATAATCCACTTTCATGGTAACGGGAGCTTGTGCGCTGCTTTTTCCCTGATAGTAAAGATCGTCTCCGGAAATATTATTCCATTCCAGCTCTTTGCCGTCTAGAGTAGGAGAATCGTCTCCCTTTACATTTTTGACATCGGTCAGATTCGTAGATTCGGAATAATTTCCAATCCCGTTATCGTTGTGAACCCATGCACTGACCGTCTGATTCTGAATGTCGCCATTAGGATCAGTGATCAGATAAACCGTTTCTTGACGTTTATAATTTTTGGAACTGTCGTTTGCCGTTGTTCCCTCTGCCGCAAAAGCGGTTGTCGTCACCAGAGAAGCACATAATGCA
>DIQY01000030.1:0-14223 GCA_002424295.1 Ruminococcaceae bacterium UBA5450
ATATCATGTAGAGGATTTAAGCGGCTTAACTCCGCAAAAGCTTTTGGAAAAGCTCAACATCAAAATTCACGAATTTATGGAAAAACAATATTCCTGTCTGCATCGCTCCATCATTCCGGCTCTAAAAAAACTAAATATTTCATTTCTTACGCCGGATGAAATGAATGAAGAACAGCTTTCGTTCCTCTCTAATTATTTTGAAAAAGTCCTTTTCCCTGTATTAACTCCGCTCGCAGTTGACCCCAGCCGCCCATTTCCACTTTTGGCAAATAAAAGTCTGAATGTAGCGATTCGCCTTGAGGGAAATGGAAAGCCTTATTTTGCTGTTGTACAGGTTCCCTCGATTCTTTCTCGATATTTGGAGCTGCCTTCCCATGATGGAGGCCGGGAATTTATCCTTCTCGAAAATTTAATTATTTATAAATTGGAAGAATTATTTGAAGCAAGTGATATCCGTGCTGCCTGCCCTTTCCGCATGACCAGAAACAGCGATCTTGAGATTGATGAAGGAGCCGAAGATCTGCTGGCAGAAATTCAAAAATCCATTAAAAAGCGGAAACGCGGAAATCCAGTTCGGCTGGAACTTTTACAAAAATGCGATCCGGAAACAAAATCGTTCCTGCTCGAAATGATTCATATCCGAAAGGATAATATCTACGAACTTCCAGGTCCATTGGATTTAACTTTTCTCTCCAAATTTGCAGATCTTTCCGGATTTGAAAAATATTGTTTCAAACCAATTATGCCAGTTTATCCTCCTGCCGATTTTTGGAACTATAAAAGCATTTTTGATGCGATCAGAGAAAAAGACCGCATGGTTCACCACCCGTATGAGAGTTTTGAAACCGTTGTCGATTTTGTGCGTCAGGCTGCAGAAGATGAAAATGTACTTGCCATTAAGCAAACCCTCTATCGGGTCAGCGGCCATTCTCCTATCATCGCGGCGTTGGTTCGCGCCGCTGAAAACGGGAAACAAGTGACCGTTCTAGTGGAGCTGAAAGCACGTTTTGATGAGGAAAATAATATTCTCTGGGCAAAAAAGTTGGAAGAAGCGGGCTGTCACGTCATTTACGGATTGGCAGGACTTAAAACGCACTGTAAAATTTTGTTGGTTGTCCGCAGAGATGAAGACTGTATTCGTCGATATGTTCATATGGGGACTGGAAATTACAATGATTCCACCGCAAAGATTTACACCGATATCGGCATTTTTACTTGCAAGGAGCCCTTTGGAACAGACGCCAGCAGCCTTTTTAATGTATTGACCGGTTATTCCCGTCCCCCGGAATATAATAAAATGCTGGTCGCTCCAAACGAACTGCGCGGATTTTTTGAATCTATGATTCAGCGTGAAACTCAAAATGCCAAAGATGGGCTTCCTTGTGGTATCACCGTAAAGGTAAATTCTCTCGTTGATCCCGAAATTATTTCTCTTCTCTATAAAGCTTCACAGGCGGGAGTCCCGATTCATCTGATTGTACGTGGAATTTGCTGCCTGATTCCCGGCCTGCCTGGGGTCAGCGAGCATATCGAAGTCATCAGCATTATCGGACAACTTCTCGAGCACAGTCGGATTTTTCGTTTTGAAAACGGCGGCACCCCAAAAATTTACATGGGAAGTGCAGATTGGATGAGCAGAAACCTCGACCGTCGTATCGAATTAGTTTTTCCTATCGAAGATGAAGATTTAAAACAGCGTGCATTTGGAATTCTTGACCTGATGTTAAATGATAATATCAACGCTAGAATGATGACCAATACAACAGAATATCATCATATCGATCGGCGTGGAAAAGTCCCCTGCAACTGCCAGCGTGAATTCAGCCGCCTAGCACAGGAAGCTGTTGCAAAACTAGAGATTCCTGATCGAGATCAGCCTTTGAAACCAATTTTAAGTCCTGATTTTGATCGTTGATATCATTTAAGCTTTTCAATTAAAAGGATGTGATTTATTTTGCTGCGTGTAGGTATTTTAACAAGTGGCGGCGACTGTCAAGGACTTAATTCTGCAATCCGCGGAGTCGCCAAAGCACTTTATGTCAGATTCGGCAACCATGTAGAAATCTATGGAATTGCAGACGGATATCGTGGCCTGATCGAAGGAAATGCTCGGTTAATGAACCCGGAGAATTTTTCCGGGATCCTAACCCTAGGCGGTACAATTCTTGGGACTAGCCGTCAGCCTTTTAAAATGATGCGAGTCGTAGAAAATGACAGCGTCGATAAAGTAAAAAACATGAAAGAAAATTACAAGAAGCTCAAACTGGACTGCCTTGTGATTTTAGGCGGGAATGGAACTCATAAAACTGCAAATCTGCTGAGCCAAGAAGGGCTTAATATTGTCACCCTGCCCAAAACGATTGATAACGATGTCTGGGGAACCGAAATGACCTTTGGCTTTTACAGTGCCATGAACATTGCTACCAATGTTGTAGATTGCATCCATACCACAGCAACCTCTCATGGACGCGTATTTATCATAGAAATTATGGGTCATAAGGTGGGCTGGCTTACCCTTTATGCAGGGATTGCCGGCGGCGCTGACGTGATTTTGATTCCGGAAATCCCCTATGATATTGACGAGATTGCAGATACGATCCAGCGGCGTAATAAAAGCGGTAAGCGCTTTTCCATTCTTGCAGTAGCAGAAGGCGCTATTTCAAAAGAGGAATCGATCTTGAGTAAAAAGCAGTTAAAAGCCGCAAGAACTCTTGAGACTCAATATCCCTCCATCAGCTATCGGATTGCCGAAAGACTTGGCCAAAAGACCGGCCAGGAAATTCGAGTGACGGTACCGGGTCATTTTCAGCGCGGCGGCAGTCCATGCCCTTATGACCGTGTCCTTTCCACCCGTTTTGGTACCGCAGCCGCAAATTTGATTGCAGAAGAAAAGTTTGGAAATATGGTAGCCCTGCAAAACGGAGCGATTGTTCCTGTCCCCTTATCAGAAGTAGCCGGAAAATTAAAGCGTGTTCCATTAGACAGCGAAGTGATTCGTACTGCACGAGAAATTGGAATTTCTTTTGGAGATCATCCTGAAAAATAATTGTTCAAAATTGAGAAACAAAATACAACTGCAAATAAAAAAGGAACCAGCATAAAAAGCTTGGTTCCTTTTTTATAACGATCATAAATCAATTTGGCTGCGGATTTGATCAAACAGCTGATCACCGATTCCCCTTACATTTTTTAAATCTTCTATCGAAGTAAATTTTCCATGTGTTTCCCGATATTCTACAATTCTTTTCGCTAAAGCAGGGCCTATCCCATCTAATTCCTGCAATGCGGATTCCGACGCTGTATTTAAATGAATTTTTCCATTATAAGCACTTGAAACGTCTTGCACATCTGTCGCAACCTCTACAACAGACGGACTGACATTAGGGACAAAAAATAAATTAAATCCAATACAGACTGCCGCCAAAATTGCAGCCAATCCAACCAGCACTTCTATCTCCCAATTTTCACGCCCCATATAGATTCTCCAGCTTTTTTAAAAACTCTTTAAAATAAAGCGGCAATTCTGAAGTGAATTCCATATATTTTCCGCTTCTCGGATGAACAAATCCGATTGTCCGTGCATGCAGGCACTGCCCGTTAAGTCCTGGAACTGGGTGCTTCGGTCCATAAAGCGGATCTCCTGCAACTGGGTGGCCAAGATAGGCCATATGAACCCGAATCTGATGAGTCCTTCCTGTTTCCAACTTCAAACGAACATATGTAAACTGTGAATATCGTTTTAAAACAGTATAATGCGTAATTGCCGGTCTCGAATTTTTTTCTGTAACTGCCATCTTTTTTCTCTCGATTGGATGGCGTCCAATCGGTTCGTCAATCGTGCCGGAGTCTTCCTTTAGATTTCCATGCACGACCGCCTCATATAAGCGTGTAAAGCTATGGACTTTAATCTGCTCTGCCAATTTTCGATGAGAATAATCATTCTTTGCAACAATCAATAGTCCACTGGTATCTTTATCAATACGATGAACAATCCCGGGACGAATCACCCCATTGATTCCGGAAAGGCTATCCCCACAATGCGCCAAAAGTGCATTTACCAAGGTCCCGTCGTGATTTCCGGGTGCCGGATGCACCACCATTCCCTTTGGTTTATTGACAACCAACAAATCATCATCTTCATAGATGATTTCCAAAGGAATGTTCTCGGCCTTTACATTAAGTGGTTCCGGGTCCGGTATGAAAAGGTTTAGGAGCTGTCCTTCTTTAAGAAGCTCTTTTTTTGAAAGCAATTTCCCTTTACACGTCACGTTTCCCGATAAAATCAGTTTTTCTGCCGCTGATCTTGTGAGTCCTTCAACAGTTCCGCCTAAATACTTATCAAGCCTCTGCCCTGTCCCGGAATGATCAACAACCAATTCAATTTTCTTTCCCATCATACTTCTGCCTTCTCAAATTATTTATGGGCATATTCTCCTAAGAGTACATGAATTATGAAAAGAATTACCCCAGTAACGACACAAATATCTGCAAAATTAAACACGGGAGGGAAAAAGCTAAATTTTAAATAATCCACCACATATCCTAATTGGATTCGATCAATTAAATTACCGATTCCTCCACCCAAAACGAGGATACAGGCAACCCATGACCAAGTATTTTGCGACTTGTAAAAAAGGATCATTCCAATAATTACGACGCAGAGCAGTGACGTAAATAGAATCAGAAACAATTGCTTGTTTTCAAAAATGCTGAAAGCAGCCCCACGATTTTCAAGATAAAACAAAGAAAAGACTTGAGAAATCACATTAATACTCTTAATCGGTTTTACATTCTCGACAATTATCCATTTTATCCACTGATCGATCCCTGCTACTAATCCTGCAAACACAAAAGCAATTAAGCAAAGCAGCGGCTTTTTATTTTCTGTTTTTGAAACAGAACCCATATTGTCCCACCCGTCTCTCTAATAGAATAAAAGCGGAGCAGCAATTACTGCCCCGCTTTTTAATCATTTATTTTATCCAATCACATGGGCACAGCGTTCACAAAGATCAGGATGATCTGCATCTTTGCCAACCGTATCTCCATACACCCAGCAACGCGCACATTTTTGACCTTCGGCGTGTTTGACCGTAATACTCAGTCCCTGAAGTGCTACCTCGGTAAACTCTCCCGAACCTCCTTTTACGGTTTCCAGCTGAGAAACAATCAATGCTGTTAAAAGCTCTTTTTTCTGTTCATTTACAAAATCATATAAATCTCCGTCACAGAACAACTGAACTTTTGCATCTAGAGAAGAGCCAATCACTTTCTCTTTTCGAGCAAGCTCCAAAGCCTTTTTCACATCATCACGAATTTCATGAATTCGATCCCATTTTGCAAGGAATGTTTTATCCACTTTAATTCCAGAAGACCGCGGGAACTCATTGAGTACAACATTTTCGGCATCTTCGCTCGCAAGATGCGGCATGCTGTGCCAGATTTCATCAGAAGTAAAAGCCAAAATAGGCGATATCAAACGTGTCATTCCGCTAAGGATCAGGAACATGACAGTCTGCGCCGCACGACGCGTATGACTATCCGCTTTTTCTGTATAAAGACGATCCTTACATACGTCCAGATAGAAGTTACTCATATCTACGACACAAAAATTATGAATTGCATGGTAGGCATTATGAAACTCCAATGTTTCATAACCTTCCACCGTCTTTTTAATCAGTTCGTCAAATTTAATCAGTGCCCAGCGGTCAAGGTCTTCCAGCTCATTCATTGAAACCATATCATGATCCGGATCGAAATCGCTCAAATTACCAAGGATAAAACGCGCCGTGTTGCGAATCTTACGATAAGCATCGGAAAGCTGCTTGAGAATTTCCTTTGAAATACGAATATCCGCATGATAATCAGAAGATGCAACCCATAAACGAAGAATATCAGCGCCATACTGATCAACAATTTCTTGTGGATTGATACCGTTTCCAAGAGACTTACTCATCTTGCGGCCTTCGCCATCTACCACCCAGCCATGTGTACAAACAGCTTTATAGGGAGCTTTTCCTCTCCATGCAACACTGGTTAGAAGGCTAGACTGGAACCAGCCACGATATTGGTCGGCACCCTCTAGATAAAGGTCGGCAGGCCAATGAAGTTCCGGACGCTGATCGGCTACTGCTGCATGCGTAACTCCGGAATCAAACCAAACATCCATGATGTCGCTTTCTTTTGTAAACTTTCCGCAGCCACATTTGGCACACTTTGTACCTTCGGGTAAAATTTCCTCAGCGGAAAGTTCATACCATGCGTCGCTGCCTTTTTCACGGAATAGGTCAGATACACGCTTCATAGCTTCTGCGCTGATCAGCGGCTCCCCGCAATCTTTGCAATAAAAAATCGGAATCGGAACACCCCAACGGCGCTGACGAGAAATACACCAGTCATTTCTTTCTCGAACCATCGAGGTGATACGGTCGCGGCCCCATTCGGGAATCCACTTTACTTTGTTAATTTCCTCGACGGCCTGATCTTTAATGGCATCGATGGAACAGAACCACTGTTTTGTTGCACGGAACAAAACCGGTTTCTTGCAGCGCCAGCAATGCGGATATTGATGGATAATCTTCTGTGTTGCAAACATTGCCCCAATTTCCACTAAATAATCGGCAATCGCTTTATTTGCTTCTTTTGTGGAAAGTCCGGCAAAGCGTTCTCCTGCTTCACTCGTCAAATATCCATTCGCATCTACCGGAACAATGATCGGCAGATCCGGATAATTCTGACACACATTATAGTCATCAATACCATGACCAGGAGCTGTATGAACACATCCGGTACCGCTTTCCAGCGTTACATGATTTCCCAGAATAATTGGAGAAACCCGGTCAAGGAACGGATGTTGTGTCTTAATAAATTCCAAGTCACTGCCCTTAAAAGTGGCAACCACTTTATAATCTGTGAGTCCTGCCTGCTTCATGACATTTTCGTACAGAGCAGAAGCCATTACATAGTAGTCTTCTCCACACTGAATCAGAGAATACTCAAAATCAGGGCCAAGGCAGATCGCCTCATTTGCAGGAATAGTCCAAGTCGTTGTTGTCCAAATCACAAAATAAGTACGAGAAAGATCGGCACCTTTTGCAGTGAAAAGGCCCTTATCATCAATCACGTGGAATTTCACGAAAATAGAATCACAGGGATCTTCTGCATATTCAATCTCTGCTTCTGCCAAAGCGGTTTTGCATTCCGGGCACCAATAGACAGGCTTTAATCCACGATAAATTAATCCCTTTGTTGCCATATTGGAAAAAATTTCAATCTGTTTTGCTTCAAAATCATGAGTGAGCGTTACATAGGGATGCTCCCAATCTCCAATTCCACCCAAGCGGCGAAATTCTTCTCTTTGGTCGTTCAGATATCCAAGTGCAAATTCTCTGCAAAGTTTGCGCAGTTCCAAATTTGAAATTGTTGCGGAATTTCCGACTCCAGCCTTTTTACGCGCTTTTAACTCTGTCGGAAGACCATGTGTATCCCAGCCTGGAACATAAGGCGCCTGAAAGCCTGACATATTCTTATAACGCACAATAATGTCTTTTAAAACTTTATTGAGTGCCGTTCCCAAATGAATATCTCCATTTGCGTACGGAGGACCGTCATGCAGAACAAAAACAGGTTTGCCCTCATTTTTCTTCATAACTTTCTCATAAATATGATCCTGATTCCACTCTTGCAGCATAGTAGGCTCTCTTTTGGGCAAACCAGCCTGCATAGGGAATTTGGTTTTAGGCAAATTCAAGGTACTCTTATAATCCATAGGTTTCTATCTCCTCAATTAAAATCTCGCCACTGCGTAGAAAAAGATACCGCATTCTTTCGAAAAATCATTTCTTCTTTCCGAAAATATCCTCTTCTGCATCAGTATCTACATCATATCCATCCCCAAATTTAATTTCATGGTGACGGTCTTTTGCTCTCTGAACATCCGGAACACTACCATCAAAGCGCGGCATTTCGTTTGGCTGCAGAATATACTCGCTTGGGACCTGATCCATCGCATTTTTATCCTCATTAACGGGAGAAAAGTTCACCGGTTCCGGTTGGTTGGGCTCTTTCTCTTCCTTTGGTTCCGTTGTTTCTTGTGCTGTCTGCTGAGCTTCAGAAACATTTTCATTCACAGCTTCTTCCGGCTCTTTCTCTTCAGGTGATGCAGTCTCTTCTTTTTTAGCAGCATTTTTTTCCATCTTAGAAGCTGGTTTTTCTGAATGCGGAAGTGAATTGATCAATGTTAAATGCTGTTTATACATATCCAAAAGTTTGGAGCGGAAGTCGCTGACCTGGCGTTTTATTTCGTCCAGGCCTTCCTGCTGATTCTTTACCTGATTTTCGGCATCAGCAATAATCTTTTCCGCCTTCATATTTGCATCATTTAAAATCACTTCGGATTTATGACGTGCTTCACGCAAAGAAGCATCGCCCAACTTTTGGGCGCTGAGGAGAGCTGATTTTATGCCATCCTCTTCCTGCCGGTACTCCTGAATCTTATCCGCTAAAACCTGAAGTTTTTTATCAAATTGTGCTTTTTCTTTTTCGGCAGCTTCCAGCTGATCATGCTGCTCGATTGTCTTTTTCATCAGCGTATCATAAGATTCCCGAATCTGATCGATAAAATTATCGACATCTTCCGCATTGTAGCCGCGGCCGGCCTTGCGAAAACTTACATTCACAATATCATTTAAAGATAGCATGAGATCGTCCTCCATTATTTATACATACTTTTTCCCTACGAAACTTAATCGTCCTTTTTTTGTAACAGGCCCTAGCCGGGTAATTTGATAACGCCCTTTTCCACGAATGGAAAGTAAATCGCCTTCTTGCAATTCCTTCGATGAAGAAATCTGCACAAAATGATTGATTTCTACCGCTCCCTCAGCAATCATAGTCGCTGCCTTTTCACGGCTTATTCCAACCATAGCAGCAGTCAAACAATCAAGACGCGCAGAAGCAACTACGCCGTTGATCTCCTGATAAGTATGTGCATACGGCAGCGGTTTCTTCGCTCCTTCTGAAAGTTTGACCCCCACTCTGCCGACTTTTACAATTTGAGAAAACAAAAAGGGTTTCAATTCTTCTCGGCAGAAAATAATTGCTCTTCCCTGTTCTACCAAAATATCTCCAATGGATTCCCGCTTTAACCCTGTCCCTAAAAACGCCCCCAAAAAATCACGATGTGACAAAGGATCGCATTGACGAAAAGAAGCAGTGACGGCGCTAATCGGAAAAGCTTCTGGAGATGGCTCTAGGAAATCTGGAAATGCACCAAAAACTACACGCTCTGCTTCGGCGAAGCCTCCCCACAGCATATAGTTTTTAAAATAGGTAGATTCCATATATTGTCTTGAAACTGCTGCTGCCCGTTCATCTAAAAATCCAACAAAATGTGCATAGTCTCTTTGTTGAGAAAGAGCAACCGCATCTTTTATTTTTGCAAGCAAAACCGCATCACCAGGCATCTGCTGCTTTGGGGAAAATGACATTTTAGAAGTATAAGCCGGTATTTTCCAGCTCGTCCATCACGTCTTCTCCCATCAAATCCACATTGTACGGAGTGATGATAAAGGTATTCGTCGCAACGCGCGTGATCTTTCCGCCATTGGCATATGCAACGCCGCTTAGAAAATCAATAATTCTTCTGGAAACATCTTTTTGCGTATTTTCCAGATTTAAAACGACAGTGTGCATTTTCAAAAGCTCATCTGCAACAGAACAAGTTTCTTCTCCAAAATGTTCGGGACGAAATACCACTACCTGCAGCTGTGCAGTTGCATGAATATTTACTACTTTATTGCTATCGTCCCGCTTTTCTATATTACGGGGCACTTTATCATATTCCGGCGTCTCTGAACGACGCTCACGAGTATGGGGAGCCGCAGCTGCCGCATTGTTGTCGTCTTGCTGTTCCTCCCGCTCATCGTAATCATCATAATCATACTCGTCATCCGGCGGATTCCACATTTCTTTAAACTTTTGGATAAAACCAGCCATTGTGTAAAAACCTCCTACACGTTTTTCTTACTGTAATCTCGTGCGCCGTAAAGCGCTGAGCCAATTCGCACCATATTAGCACCACATTCAATGGCTTCTGCATAATCTGCAGACATCCCCATTGATAAATAGTCCATAGAGACATTATCTAATTTTTTTCTGCTCATGTCAACAAAATATTCGTACATTTGTGAAAAGTAGTGCAAAGTTTCTTCTTTTTTAACATTTGCGGGTGGAATTGCCATCAATCCACAAATCGAAATATTTGGAAGCACTGAAATTTCTTCCAACAATGATTCCAAATTTTCCGGTAATACACCGGACTTATTTTCTTCACGCCCAATATTCACTTCGACCAAAATTTTCGTCTGTACTTCTCTCTTCTGAGAAAGGCGTGAAATTTCCTTTGCGAGTTTCATACTGTCGACACTTTGAATCATTTGTACACGCCCGACAAGGTATTTAATCTTATTCACCTGCAGATGACCAATAAAATGGACTTGGGCTTTGTCTTTTTCATAAGCATCATATTTATCCATCAATTCCTGCACTTTATTTTCGCCGATGTAAGCAATCCCCTTTTCAATGCTGTAATTGATGATTTCGACCGGAACTGTTTTCGTTGCGGCAAGCACGGTGATATCTGTGCGTGTTTTTCCAGCTTTTTGCGCTGCTACCGTTACATTATGTTCAATTTCTTCAAGATTTTCTTCTACTGCTCGAAACCGTTCCTGTAAATTTTCAGTCGATAACTTTTCCGTCATGCAAATCGGTCCCTTCAATAATTACTTGATCATATTGTTTTACGGTATCATCCGTCATCAATGCATCCGCACTTGGAGAAGGATCACAGTAAACATATGTCCCATCCCCATAAAGCTGAACGATTTGACAGAAGCGTATTTCGCTTCCATACATTACATAAACGCCCGGAACTTTTTGCGTTTGCTTTGTAACAGTTCCATCTGCCTGCTTAACATCCTTTGTCAAAGTTTCAAAGTGAATTGCTTTTTGACTGACCTGAATGCCGCTATATTGATTGACAGTAACCTCTGCGGTTTCTTTTCTCAAATTTACAAGATTCGCATTCATTCGGTCACATTTTAAAATGATTGCCGCATCTGAATTTTCATCTTGCTGATTAATTGCTATCACCGTTGCCGGAATCTCATCAGCAGACGCAAAAGGAAAAGAAAGGGTTACCGTACTTTCCAATTTAAAACGATTTGCATCTTTTGCCGGAACCGTACAGGCAAAATACCAAAAAAAGTCATTGACGACCTTTCCTACCGTATGATCTTGTACCGTTCCCTTGGGATATTCTTTTTCCAAATCATCAGCCGTCAATGTAGAAACAGAATTGATCGGAAATAAATTCTCATATCCATCAACATGGCTGGAAAAGAAACCTGCTTTATCGGTTGTAACTGTTCCAAGAGCTTGCCCATTGCTTGTCCCGCTAAGCTGTGTAATCTGCGTCTCAATTTCAGAAAGACGACTGGAAAAATCCGGAGATTTTCCTGCAATAATTTGGCGTTTATTTAGCAAATACTGCAGCTGCTGTTTATCTGCCGTAATGCTGGTTCCGGATTCGGAATTATTTAAAAGAGAAATCATCTGCTTTGAGATCTGCTGGCCAACCGTTTCTAAGCTGTCCGCATAGGAATTACCGGGATTTTGCAGATCAGTTAAAAGCTGTTTCTCGTTCTTAAGGGCATCCAGCTGATCTTTTGTTCCGGCGGTTGTTACGCTGCTGTACGCGGTTGCCACTGTGCCGTTGCTTGATACACGGCCGCCGTCGGAAACTGCATACTGCAAAACGCCGCCATAAGGATTTGCAATCACATTTTCACTGCGAATCGCATATCCGGTTGCCTGTATTTTTTCAGAAACAGTCTTATAGAGCGCCTCTTCGGTCACTTGTTTTGCAAAATTGACCCGATAAATTTGATAACCCAAAAAAGTAAAAATCAACAATGCAGCAAATGTTGCGGCAATTTTTTTGATTCTAGGATTTGTCATTCTTTGTCAGCCCCCCAATTTGTCTCGAAAATATGCAGCGCAGCTTGACAAAGCGCCGTAAAATCAGGATAATCTTCAATAAAAAGCCAATGTATCTTTTCTTCGCGGCGAAACCATGTCAGCTGCCGTTTTGCATAATTTCTGGTATGCTGCTTTAAACAATCCACAGCTTCGGGCAAAGAACAGATCCCTTCAAAATAAGGTTTTAATTCTTTATAACCAATCGCCTGAATCGCAGTGGATCCTTTCGCCTCACGAAACACTTTTTCGGTCTCTTCCAACAGTCCTTGTTTCATCATTTGATCCACTCGCTCATTAATCCTTTGATAAAGGATTTTGCGGCTGCGAAAATTAAGCCCTATCATACAGCAATCATATGGGCTCGGAATCCTTTGAGACTCTTTTTCTCGCTCCTGTGCAGTTTTTCCGGTGGACTTCAAAAGCTCCAGCGCGCGAATCACCCGAATCTCGTTATTCGGATGAATCTTCTCCGCAACCTTCGCATCAAGTGTCTGCAGCTCTCGATATAGAAGATCACCCTCTCCATTTTCCCAGCGCTTTTCGAGCTCAGTACGAAAAGCGTGATCTCCCGCAGCCTGCTCAAAATCGATATGGTGTAAAAAGCTGCGAATATAAAGGCCTGTCCCACCGCACAGCATTGGGAATTTTCCTCTGCTTCGCACCTCATTTACGGTCTGTTCCGCCAATTTCACATAATCCGCTACACTAAAAGGCTGATTGAGTGGCAAAAATCCAATCAAATGGTGCGGAATGTTTTCCATTTCTTTCTGAGAAGGTTGTGCTGTTCCAATCGGAATTCCACGATAAATTTGCATAGAATCCGCTGAAATCACTTCTCCGGAAAGGCTTTTACAAAGCGCGACCGCCAGCCGACTCTTTCCGGAAGCAGTTGGGCCTACAACTGCTCCAACTGGAATTCGCTCTGACAATCCCCTTTCCTCCTCTATAAGACTAAAATTTATGTAAACTCATATTATTGTAAACGGAAATTTAATAAAATGCAATAAAAAATTTTACTGAATTCTGCCAAACTGACGTTCCAAATCTTTTCGTTTTAAAACAATAGAAACCGGACGTCCGTGTGGGCAATAGCGAATGTCTGGATTTTTTTCAAGTCGCTGTGCCAGATCAGCAAGTTCCATCGGTGAACTCTCGTCCCCCGCCTTGACCGCCGCTCGGCAGGCAACATTGTGATAGAGCCAGTCCTGCTTTTCGGTTGAAATATCCGTTTTATTTTGTGCAAGATATCCCGCCATTTCCATAACGGCAGAAGCTGCATCTTCAATCAGTAAAATCGGTGCACTTCGAATTAGAATTGTCCCCGTACCAAAGTCCTCCAGTCCAAATCCGGCCTTTTCAAACATATCCAGATGATCAAGGACTGCCGCATACTCGTTCTTTTCCAATACAACAGGAATCGGCTGCAAAAGCATCTGCTGCGGAATGTCTCCGGATTCGCGGCGAAGTTTTTCATAAATCATGCGCTCATGAGCCGCATGTTTATCAATTAGTAAAAGTTCGTCTTCTCCTCGTTCGAGAATAATATAAGTTCCGAACGCTTCACCTACAAGTTTCAATGTTTGCTGAGGAGGCTGAGGCTGCTCTTTTTGGACTAGTGGCGCAGAACTTTTTTCCAACAAATCTTCCGAATGCGTTTCATTTAGTTTCTCTTTCTGCGATTTTTCAAAAGAAATAGGCTCATTTTCGGGAAGAGAAGACTGCGAAGCGGGCTCTTGTAAATCTTTTTGCAGTGGAGCTTGATTGTCGTCTAAAAAAGCTTGAGAATAGAAATTTTGCTTCGAGTCCTGCAGGATAGTCGGGGCTGCTTTTTGAGGAATCTGCAGCTGCTCGACAGTTCTAGTCTGTTGATAAGGCGATATGATCTGACTTGCCGCAGACTGTAGAGGCGAAAATTTTAATACATTTGGTTTATCGCCTACATTCAAAGCCGATTTTACTGCATGATAGACTGCATCGAAAACTGGTTTTTCCTGATAAAAGCGGACTTCCATTTTAGAAGGATGCACATTGACATCAACAGCAGAACAGTCCATTTCAATATGTAGCACACAGGTTGGAAACTTGCCGACCATAATGGACCCTTTAAACGCCTGTTCCAAAGAAACCATGGCTGTTTTTGACCTTACATAGCGGCCATTTAAAAAGAAATTCTGCATACTGCGG
>DIQY01000030.1:14410-22295 GCA_002424295.1 Ruminococcaceae bacterium UBA5450
AAAGAAATTCTGCATACTGCGGTTTGGTCTGGAAGCTGTCGGTTTTCCGATAAATCCCCAAACGCGAACACGGTCAAGCGTATATTCCACCGGAATCAATCCGGAAGTAAATTCTCTTCCATAAACCGCATAGATAGAATTTTTAAGTTTTCCGTCCCCCGGCGTCTGAAGCGTTTCCTTGCCGTCGCGCAAAAAGCGGAAACTGATATCCGGGCGCGATAAAGCTTCATGATCAATGATAGAAGCTACCGCGTTGCCTTCCGTCACATCTTTTTTCAAAAATTTCATTCGGGCCGGTGTGTTATAAAAAAGATCCCGCACTAAAATTGTCGTTCCAGAAGCGCACCCGGCATCTTCGCAGGCTTCTTTCTCCCCGCCGGAAATCACATAGCGGGTCCCTGCCAATTCCTCTTTCGTTCTGGTCAGCAATTCCACATGGGAAACTGCACAAATAGAGGCAAGTGCTTCTCCTCGAAATCCTAATGTTCCAATATGCTCCAAGTCCTTTTGTGAAAACACCTTACTCGTAGCGTGACGCAAAAAGGCATTTGAAACATCTTCCCGTTCAATTCCACTGCCGTTATCCGTAACCCGCATAAAGGTGACTCCGCCATTTTTGATTTCCACGGTAATTGCAGAAGCTTCTGCATCTACGGCATTTTCCACCAACTCTTTAATGACGGAGCTAGGGCGTTCAACAACTTCCCCTGCAGCAATCAATTCTGCCACATGCTTATCCAAAACATTGATTTTTGCCAATCTTTTCACCGTCCCTTTTGGTTGGCCTCATCTGTTTTCATCTTTTATCTTTTATGTATCTTTCGCCAGTCTTGAAAGCTCAAAAAGCTCATTCATACACTCAATCGGTGTCAGCGTATTGACATCCAGCTTCTTAAGTTTCTCCATCACTTCTGATTCCTCAGAAGGCATTAATGACAGCTGCATGGAATCGTCAGCTTTCGCCTGCACCTTTTTCTTTTCAGAAGCTGGCAATGAGATCATTTGACCGTCATTGATCTGCTTTAGGATTTCTTTTGCTCTGCGGACAATCTTATTTGGCACACCCGCTAATTTTGCAACTTCAATTCCATAACTGTCATCCGCGCCGCCGCGTACAATTCTCCTCAAAAAAGTAATATCGTCTCCATGCTTTTTACAGGCAATATTATAGTTTTTGACGCCCGGCAAAAGTTCTTCCAGTTCCGTTAGTTCATGATAATGTGTTGCAAATAAGGCTTTCGCTCCCAGCGTTTTGGTGTCTGCTACAAATTCCAAAACCGCCCTTGCAATGCTCATCCCATCAAATGTGGAAGTTCCTCTTCCGATTTCATCCAAGATCAAAAGGCTGTTGGAAGTCGCATGCTTCAGGATATCCGCCACTTCGGACATCTCCACCATAAACGTAGACTGCCCGGCAGCAAGGTCATCCGAAGCGCCGACTCTGGTATAAATTGCATCCGTAATGCCGATTTCCGCATAAGAAGCCGGCACAAAGCAGCCGATCTGCGCCATCAGAACAATCAGCGCCACCTGCCGCATATAAGTGGATTTTCCCGCCATATTGGGCCCCGTTATAATTGCTACCCGATTCTCTTTTTTGTCAAAATTCGCATCATTGGGAACAAAAGGAATATCGGAAAGCTGCTCAACAACCGGATGACGGCTTTCTTTCAAAATAATCTTTCCGTCAAGATTTACGATCGGGCGAACATAATGATGATCACAACTGACCTGTGCAAAAGAATTGAGCACATCCAATTTTGCGATTGCCTCTGCCGTTTTCTGAACCCGATCTATCTGCGCTGCGACCGTCGAGCGAACCTCGTCAAACAGATGATACTCAAGCTGCACACTTTTATCATGTGCTCCAAGAATTCTTCCTTCTAATTCTTTTAGCTCCGGTGTAATAAAGCGCTCACAGTTTGTCAATGTCTGTTTGCGAATATAGTGATCAGGAGCCATATCCTTGTAGGCATTTGGAATCTCAATATAATAGCCGAATACTCGATTATAGCCTACTTTTAGTTTCGGAATCTTATTTTTCTCTTTCTCCTGTGCCTCAATCTGCGCCAAAATACCGTGTCCGTTTGTCATGTCGTTTTTAAGGCTATCCAGTTCTTCATTGAATCCGGGCTTGATCATTCCGCCTTCCCGAATAGAAAATGGAGGCTCTTCCACAATTGCACGGTCAATCAGCACCTGAATATCCTCAAGGGGATCAATCTCGCGGCAAATATCACAGAGCATGTCCGAATGAACATCAGAAAGCATCTTTTTGACTCTAGGAAGCTTTTCTGCAGCAGAAGCCAAAGAACGCAGCTCCCGGCCGTTGGCACTGCCGTAAACGATTCTGCTCATCAGTCGTTCCAAATCATGAATGCCCTCTAACTCTTCAGAGAGAGTTCCCCTAAAAATAGCATCCTTACAGAGTTCCTCAACCGCATTTAACCGGCGGCTGATTCTGGCAGGACTCAAAAGAGGCTGTTCGATCCAACTGCGGATCAGACGTTTCCCCATCGCAGTCTTCGTCTTATCCAACACCCACAAAAGAGAACCGCGCTTTTCTTTATTGCGCATTGTCTCCAAAAGTTCCAGATTCCTTCTGGCGTTGAGATCCAGCTTCATATATTGGCTGCCGCTATAAATTTCCGGCTGCGAAATTCGCTCAATTCCCGTTCTTTGGGTCTCTTCCAGATAGGAAAGCAATGCACCTACGGCTGCTGTAATCTCCGGCTGATCCTGAAGTTTTAATTCGTCAAGATTTTCTTTATGAAACTGACCAAGAACTTTTGAAGTCACAATATCCGGAAGATAGCGATCGTCTTCCAGCACTTCAACGCTGGCAGAAATTCTCTCTTTTAAAAAGGTAAGTAATCCTTTTAATTTGGCAGCTTCGGAATTTAAAAGAACTTCTTTGGGACTATAGCGGGAAATTTCTTCTCGAATAGACTCCTCAAAAGGCTTTTCAAGGTGAGTTGCATAAAGCTCGCCGGTAGAAATATCCGAAAAGCAGATTCCTGCTTGATCTTTTCCAAGAAATACAGAGGAAATAAAATTATTCTTTGTTTCGTCCAACATACTGCTCTCTAATACAGTACCAGGCGTTACGACACGAATAATGGAGCGTTTGACCAATCCTTTCGCCAATGCCGGGTCTTCCATCTGCTCGCAGATTGCGACTTTATATCCTTTTGCCACCAATTTGGCAAGGTAGGGTTCATAGCTGTGAAAAGGGATTCCACACATCGGAGCGCGCTCTTCCTGGCCACAGTCCCGTCCGGTCAAAGTCAGGTCCAGTTCTTTTGATGCCAAAACAGCATCATCATAGAACATCTCATAAAAGTCTCCCAGACGAAAGAACAGGATCGCATCCGGATACTGTTCTTTAATCTGGTAATACTGCTGCATCATTGGCGACAAATCAGCCATTCCCTTAGTTCCTCCGTTTCTAATAATCAAACACAAAAAGCGGACACGTTTTTATCATGCCCGCTTTTTAAAAAATTTGATTAGTGACAACCACCGCAGGTGGAGCAGTTGTGAGTACAATTCTCTTCATAATCGGCAGTGTCCGGATTGGCACCAGCTGCACACTGATCCAGAATTGCTTTAATCCGTTTTAGAAGAAGATCGAGCTCCTGGTTCGCGTTATTGTACGCGGTCATATGCTCATTCTGCATCACTTTCTCATAAACAGAGGTGAGCTGCTCGTTAAGTTCCTGCATCTTTTTCTGATCCTGATCCGGGTCATTCATCATATTGCTCAAGTTCATGCGCGTCAGATTGAAATCTCCAATCATCTTTTGAAGTTCCTCGTCCTTATCGCAAGCGGCGCTTGTTTCACGTAAAGCCTTATAGCGCGGGTCTTCCTGAATGGTACGGCCAAGTTCTCTTGTGAGTTCAATGATTTCCATGATGTTCTCCTTTTTAAAATAGATTTAATTTTTTGTTAGTATAGAATAATAATAAAAACCGATAAATTAAATGATCTCTCCTTCTAAAATCCAGTTGCGCGCCTTTGTTACACGCACATTCTGGAAAGTTCCGCAAAGTTCTCGGCTTCCGGGAAAATCGACAATGATATTTCCTCCCGTCCTCCCCGAAAGCATTCCGGGCTTTTTTTCCTCTTCTTCTACCAGAACACGTTCTACAGCACCAACTTTTTTCGCACTGTGTACTGCGGCGATTTCTTCCTGCTTTTTGCAAAGTTCCTGAAACCACTGACTTTTTTCTTCTGCAGAAATTGGATCTGGGAGGGAAGCCGCCCGCGTGCCGACTCTCGGCGAATAGATAAACGTGAAAAGGCTGGTAAAACCGACTTCCTCAATTAAAGAAACCGTATCCAAAAATTCCGGATAAGTTTCCCCCGGGAACCCAACGATCACATCACTGGTAAGGGAAAGATCCGGCATCACTTTCTGTGCATAATGAATCAGTTCCAGATACTGCGCCCTAGTATAATGACGGTTCATTTCCTTTAAAACGCGATCATTTCCTGACTGAAACGGAAGATGCAGATGATGCGCAATGTGTGTTCCGTTTGCCATCACATCCAAAAGCTCCTGGGTACAATCTTTCGGATGGCTCGTCATAAAGCGAATCCGGTAATCCCCTGGTATCTCGTCCAACTTTTTTAAAAGGCCTGCAAAATTCAATCCGCAGTCTGGGTCTTTTCCATACGAGTTAACATTTTGACCCAAAAGCGTAATATCTTTATAGCCGCTCTGGACCAATCCCTGAAATTCTTTTATCACCGCTTCGGGAGTTCGGCTGCGTTCTCTTCCCCGAACATACGGAACTACGCAATAGGAACAAAAATTGTCACAGCCATACATAATTGTCAGCCATGCTTTTACTTTTCCATCCCGCCTGATAGGAAGTCCTTCCATGATTTCTCGATCTTCGCTATCATCTCCACGAGAAAAGATGCGGTGATGATCAGTCAGGCAATGAAACAATAATTCCGGGAAACGATGAATCACATGCGTTCCAAACACAAGATCCACATAAGGAAAACTTTCTCGAATCCTTTTAGCAACATGCTCTTGTTCCATCATACAGCCGCACAGCGCAATAATGAGCTGTGGGTTGCGGCGCTTAATGTTTTTTAAAGCTCCGACATTTCCAAAAACGCGATCTTCCGCATGTTCTCTGACAGCACAAGTATTAAAAAGAATAAGGTCAGCTTCCTTAGGGTCTTTGGTAAAACCAAAGCCCATCTCTTGCAACATACCCTCAATTTTTTCGCTATCTGCAACATTCTGCTGACAACCGTAGGTATGCACCATGGCCAGCGGCATCTCTTTACGAGTCCGCGCTCTCATGATTTCTTTTAGCTGTTGAATCCATAAATTCTGATACTGCAAAGAAAATTGCTGTGCCATTTCCGTCAAGTTTTAAGTCGCCCCCATATGGTATTCTCTTGTTTGTCGATTATACCATAATCCACAAAATCCTGCAAGAAAAGAAACCGTAAACAATTTTTAATTCTGCTTTTGCGGACGATATAATTTTGGAAAACGTTTCCATATAAAAATCCGTTTTTGAAGATCCTTGGGCGTATATTTTCCTGTCTTTAAGTAACGATAATAACCCCTTTTCTTCAAAAAGGTAAGAATTGCTCCATGGCTAAGCTTTTCACGCAGCAATATATCAATGCAATTAATGACAGTCTGCGGAAGCTTCCTCTGCCGAAACAGTGCAATTAATTCTTTTTGATTGCTATGTTCGGTTTCCAGAATTTCTAAGATTCGTTCCATCGCAGAAATTCTCTGAAAAATCATTTCTCCGAAATTTTTCTGCTTTTCTCTGTGCAATTCGCACTCACGGTCACGAGTTAGAAGCACTGGAGCCTCCCGAATCGTTCCAGCCGAAAGAAAACAACGTAATAAAAATTCTTCCGAATAACCAAAGCTACACTCATCATTCAGATAAATCTGCTGTTCCAAAAGGAATGCTTTTCTTAAAAAGATCGCCGAAATATCTACCGGAAATTTATCTTCCAAGATTTTTCTTACACACTCTATTCCAAAAAGATTCTCCGGATGCTTCCTTTGATGAAGCCTATTCATCTCCACTTGTGACATCGTACCAAAAACCAAGTCGACCGTTCCCTCTCCTGCAGCCTGAACATATGCGGGAAGATAGTTTTTATAAAGCCTGCGGGCAAATAAAAAAGTAATATAAGTTCCGCCGGCTCTCACAATTCCAGTATTCAAAGCAGAAGAAACTGTTGTCTTTCCGTTTTGGATGACGCTCCCGCGAAGATGGAGCTCCGATAAAAGCTGCAGCGCTTTCAGAATCGTTCGGTCCGAAGATCCCATATCTACAATAATAAATTCTGTGTTTAGATTTTCCGTCTGCTCTTTTTCTCTGCACAGAATCCCTTCGATCTCCTTTTCCAGATTTAATACAGGAAAAATAATCGAAGTCATTGCATCAATCATTTTTCTTGCCTCCTTCTGCCTTTTCAGGCTGCTGCAAAATTACCTGTACTGCATGGCGTGAAGTCGTTTTTGTAACGGTAATGCGGTTTTCCCGATAAGTAAAACTATCCCCGATCGCCGGAACTTTTCCAAGATGCTCCATCACCCAGCCATTGACTGTTACATAATCAAAGTCCTCTGCGGAAAGCGGAAAATGGAAGAATTTAAAAAAGTCATCCAGATCGGCGCTGCAATCCACTGCATAACGTTTCTCCCCGATTTTTTTAAAATACTCGACGACAACATCATGTTCGTCCCAGATATCTCCCACCAGTTCCTCCAAAATATCCTCCATTGTGATGATCCCCTCTGTCCCTCCAAATTCATCCACTACAACAGCCATATGGGTCTTTGACTGCTGCAGCTGACGCAAAAGGTCACTGATATGGATTCCGGAACCAATATAAATAACACTTTTAATGATGCCTTCAATCGAAGTCATTCCGGTATGAAGGCCCCTAAAATAATCCTTTTCATGAATCATCCCAATAATATTATCGATTGACTCCTCGTAGACCGGAATTCTTGAAAAGCCGTGATTCATAAATAAATCGGTGATTTCATCCAAAGGAGTTTCCTTTTCTATCGCGACCACATCGACGCGCGGCGTCAAAATATCGCCTGCATCCAAATCGTTAAATTCAATCGCAGAACGAATTAATTCTCCATTATGTTCATCGATTCCACCATCATTCTGCGCTTCATCAACAATCGTCATCAATTCTTCCTGCGTCATCACATCGGACTCCTTATGCTTAAAAAGATGACTCAAAATGCGCTTCCACTGCATAAACAGGAAGTTAAGCGGGGTAAAAAGGACCATCAGAAACTTTAAAAAAGGTGCCGACTGCAAAACAATCTGCATAGGATTTTCTTTTGCAAGACTTTTCGGCGATATCTCCCCCAAAACCAGCACCACAACCGTCATGACAGCCGTTGAAATTGTTACTCCATTATCCAGAAAAAAGCGAGTAAACAAAATTGCAGCAAGAGAAGCGGAAAGAATATTGGCAATATTATTTCCGGCTAAAATAGTAGAAAGAAGCCGATCATAATCTTCTACAATCGAATAAGCCAACTTTGCTCTGCGATTGCCATCTGTGGCTATTGTCTTTAATTTTGTACGGTTTACCATACTATAAGCCGTTTCTGTGCTGGAAAAGAACGCAGAAAATATAATACAAATAATAATTCCGACTAATTCTTCTATACTTGCATTGTCCATGCTTTTACTCCTAATTGACAGGCATTTTGATTTTATGAATAACAGCCTACTTTTATACTCTATCAGAATCTTTTTTCAAATGCAACTGAGAAAGTATGAAAATCATTTACAGATAAAAAAAGCGGAACAGCTAAAAGCCGTTCCGAATGAATTGGTGGAGCATAGCGGGCTCGAA
>DIQY01000030.1:22487-24620 GCA_002424295.1 Ruminococcaceae bacterium UBA5450
GCTTGCTCTCCCAGCTGAGCTAATGCCCCGGATTTTAACTGACGCAAATTAACGTGAGAAGTCGCGACAGCTTTAAAATAATAGCATATATTTTTTTAAATTGCAAGTCCGATTTTTAAAAAAATAGTTTGTCAAAAGGAAAAAATGTCGCCAAATTTTCTCTCTCATATCTTTTTGTTTTCTGTAAAAAATAGAAACGGAAAGGGATGATCTCATGAAAAGGGATTTCAAAGAAGAAGAACAACAAAATCCAAAATTTCCGTCGGACACGTGGGATAATGCCGATGACATTCCTACCTCCACTGACGTCATTGCCTCTACTGAATGCACCGGATTAATCCCAACTCCTCCACAATTTGCTTCGGAAGCCGAATCCTATACGGATCTTTTCTCTATTCCAAAACCTCAAGGTGCAAGAGAGCGCCTTGCAAAATCCAATTCATCTAAAAGATAAAAAAGCCGGGAGCACCGATATTAGAAAATCGGTGCTCCCGGCTTTTTGCTTTAAAATAGCATTTTGCTTTATTTCTTCAATGCTTCTTTTGTCACCTTTACGATGTTAGAAGCACACAAACCAAATTCCTCTAAAAGATCAAGCGCTGGGCCGGAATGTCCAAACGTATCCTGCACACCCATGCGAATCACCGGGACAGGACATTTTTCACAGACCGCCCCGCAGACTGCTTCGCCCAATCCACCAATCACATTATGCTCTTCTATCGTAATCAGCTTTCCGGTTTCTTTGGCAGCTTTCCAGATGAGTTCCTTATCCAGCGGCTTAATTGTATGGATATTCAGCACACGAGCGCTGATTCCTTCTTTTTTCAACTGATCAGCCGCTTTGATTGCCTCCGAGACCATCAGTCCGGTTGCAATAATCGTAATATCGTTACCCTCTCGTTCCGTGATGCCCTTTCCTATTTCAAAATGGTAATCATCATTATTATGGAACGATTCCACTGCCAAACGTCCCAGACGAATATAGCAGGGACCTACATACTCGGCGGCTGATTTGACTGCGGCTTTCATTTCATAATGGTCAGAAGGATTTAAAATGACCATTCCCGGAATGGTACGCATTAAAGCAATATCCTCACAGCACTGATGTGTTGCGCCGTCTTCACCGACTGAAATACCAGCATGAGAGCCGACCACTTTTACATTCAAATGCGGATATCCAACAGAGTTGCGAACCTGCTCAAATGCACGTCCTGCAGAAAACATTGCAAAACTTGCAGCAAATGGAATTTTCCCGGTTGTCGCAAGGCCTGCAGCAATTCCAATCATATTGCATTCAGCAATTCCTACATCAATAAAGCGATCAGCATAAGCTTTTTTAAAAATTTCAGTCTTTGTCGCGGCTGCAAGATCTGCATCCAATACTACAATATTCGGATTTTCGGCAGCTAATTCCGTGACTGCTAATCCAAAGCTTTCACGTGTTGCTTTTTTTACCATCTCAGCCATTATTCTGCCTCCAATCCGGTCAAAGTTTCTTTTAATTCCTTCATCGCCGTTTGATACTGCTCTTCATTCGGCGCTTTTCCATGCCAGCCAACCTGATTTTCCATAAAGGAAACGCCCTTTCCTTTTACTGTTTTCAGAATAATACAGGATGGCTTCCCCTTAACCTCTTTTGCATGATTAAAGGCGCGCTCCAGAGCATCAAAATCATGACCATCTATCACCTGAACATCGAATCGGAATGCTTCAAATTTTTTATCGATAGGATCAGGACCGCCCACTTCACTGATCGATCCGTCAATCTGAAGGCCATTGTTATCGACAATCACACAGAGATTATCGAGCGCATGGTGACCAGCAAACATTGCGGCCTCCCAAACCTGACCTTCTTCAGTTTCGCCGTCTCCTAAAAGAGTATAGACACGGTAGTCTTTTTTGTCCATTTTCCCTGCAAGTGCCATACCGACTGCAGCAGAAACACCTTGTCCTAAAGAACCGGAACTCATATCGATTCCAGGAGTATCCAGCATATTGGGATGTCCCTGCAGCATTGCGCCAATATGACGCAGACTTTTAAGCTCTTCCCATGGAAAATATCCTTTAAGTGCCAGAGCTGCATAGAGCCCCGGGCAAGTATGTCCCTTGGAAAGTACGAACCGATCCCGATTG
>DIQY01000088.1:0-129 GCA_002424295.1 Ruminococcaceae bacterium UBA5450
CAATTCACAGGTCACAATTCACAGGTCACAGTTCACAATTCACAGTTCACAGTTCACAATTAAGAAGATTGTCTGGGTCGAGCTTTTGGGTAGACCATAGTAAACCCAAGATTCTTCGGAAGATGACAT
>DIQY01000088.1:411-6446 GCA_002424295.1 Ruminococcaceae bacterium UBA5450
TCTTACCTCTTAGTTCTTAGTTCTTAACTATCTCACTCTTGTCATCCTGAGCATAGCAAGGATCTCGGGTTTTATTCTGAATAGGATATTGTCTTAGTTAAACCATCGTATCCTATGACTGTATTCTCAAATATATTCGTGGCATTTTGTAAACATAATTCAGGGTCTTCTATTGCTGGACTAAAATGGGTTAGCAAAAGCTCTTTCACATGACCCTTCTTAGCTAATTCAGAAGCTTCTTGAAATGTCATATGCTTATTTTTAATAGCCTTCTCTATATCCTCATTAGATCCATAGGTTCCTTTTTTCACTTTTGTAACAATATATTCGGCGTCTTTTAATTTTTCAAGAATCTGATCAGATTCCTCATTCGAAGAAATTTCCAGTTTTCCATCTTCATTTCCATAGAAAGAAGCAGCAAACACTCTGCGGGAAGTTCCTTTTGCGGGGGTGAACTTTCCGTCAATCGTCCAGTATTCCTGCGGCTGAAAAGCGCGAATCTCATTTTCTCGATCTACAATGATACGCACCGCAACGCTTTGTACACGCCCCGCAGAAAGTCCTCTGCGAATTTTCTGTGAAAGGAACGGACTCAGCTTATAGCCCACCAGACGGTCCAAGATTCTGCGGGCCTGCTGTGCATTCACCAGATTCAAATCAATGGAACGCGGATTTTCCATTCCGGTTGTAATTCCTGTTTTTGTAATTTCATTAAATGTAACGCGGTTTATCGCATTTGTATCTAAATCAAGCAAATAGGCAAGATGCCATGAAATTGCTTCTCCTTCGCGATCAGGGTCCGTTGCCAGAAGGACTGCGTCACTTTTTTTTGCTTTATCGAGAAGCTCGTCAACCAGTTTCTCCTTGCCCTTGATGATCTCATATTTTGGTTTAAAATCATGCTTTATATCAACACTCAGCCGACTTTTCGGAAGATCGCGCACATGACCCATTGAAGCGATCACGTCATAGCCGGATCCAAGATATTTTTTAATTGTCTTCGCTTTTGCGGGAGATTCCACAA
Source organism: Ruminococcaceae bacterium UBA5450 (assembly GCA_002424295.1). Classification (GTDB taxonomy): domain Bacteria; phylum Bacillota; class Clostridia; order Oscillospirales; family Acutalibacteraceae; genus Caproicibacterium. The sequence goes on from DIQY01000088.1 coordinate 1,436, forward strand.
TCACTAACGTTGACAAATAAGACACCCCATTTCTAATGACAATCCAAAAATAAATTCTTATGGTAACATACCAGATTACGGACCATTTGTCCAGTCTGGCTTTAAAAGAATTACACTTACAACTCTTGCTCCGCCCTTTTATAGCGGTTGTTTTCGCATTCTGTGGCCGCATCCCGAATCTCAAGTTCGGTGAGCGCTGCCATCAGTTTTGCAACCGGCAGATCAGTTTTTTCCTGCAGCACTGAAATATGCTGCGGCATACGGGTAAGTACTTTATATACGCTCTCTCCATCTGGGGAAAGTCCCTCCGGCGCTGCCAAAGCAGTCTTGTCCGAAAGAGGAGCAGATGGCTCTCGAACCCAATTACAGCGGGATTCCAAATCATCCAGAATATCTTTTGCACTCGTAACCAAGTGAGCTCCATCTTTAATCAGCTGATTAGTGCCTTCTGAGAAAGTGCTTTCAAGTCCTCCGGGAACAGCATAGACATCCCGATTTTGTTCCAGCGCATCTCTCGCCGTAATCAGCGAGCCGCTGTGAGCTGCGGCTTCGACCACTAATATCCCCATAGAAAGCCCGGAAATGATCCGATTTCTAACTGGAAAATGAGCCGCTAAAGAAGGAGTTCCCGGTGGATATTCGGATATGAGCGCTCCATGTTCTGAAATTTCTCTTCGTAGGGGGGCGCTCCCCATTAAATAAGGATAATCGATTCCACAGCCAAGCACAGAAATAGTCTTTCCTTCGCCTTCTATTGCACCCCGATGAGCACTTTGGTCAATTCCCATGGCGCCGCCACTGACAATAACGACCCCGGCTTTTGCAAGATCGCGTGCAAAGCTTCGTGTGATCCGGCGCCCATTTTCTGTTGATTTTCGCGTTCCGACGATTGCAATGGCCGGAATATGACTCAGATCCGGAAAAGTTCCCCGATAATAAAGAATGAGTGGTGCATCATAAATTTCGCGAAGGCACTGCGGATATTCCTCATCTTCATAACAAATTAATTTCTGCCCTACAGCATACACTTTTTCAATTCGATTTTCGGCTTGTTCTATCGAAAAATTTCGAAGCTTTTGTAGTTCCGAGCGTCCAATCGAAGATTCTATTCTCCAGTCTTTTTCTCCCGCTTCATAAAAAGCTTTCAAACTGCCATAGCGTTCTAAAATCGACCGCAGCTTTCCTCCTCCGGAATTGATCGCCTGCTGCATCCAAACCCAATAAGCCTGATTATTCATGGGAAGCTCCCCCCCGCATCATTTCCCAAAGCAGAATTGCCGCACTCGCAGAAGCATTTAAAGACTCTGCGCGCCCCAGCATTGGGATAGTAACCGGCTGACAAAGGGCAATTGTCTCTTTGGAAAGGCCGCTTCCCTCATTTCCAACCGCCATAACAGAAGGCTTTGAAAAATCGGCTTTTGTCACTGCAAGTACATCAGAATCCGGGACTGCAGCCCAAAGAGTCCACCCACATTTTTTTAGAAGCGGTGCTGCTTCTGCAAAATTTGGAATTGAAATCATTGGAAGGCGAAAAACTGCCCCCATGCTGCCCCGAAGAACCTTTGGAGAATAGGGATCGCAGCCTTTTCCACAAAGTAAAACTGCTTTTTCTCCCAGTGCCTCCGCTGTTCTAAGGACAGTTCCAAGATTTGCCGGGTCCTGAATTTCTTCCAGAGCAACCACGCAGCCGGAAGCTTTCGTCTGCAGGAATGTTTCTGTCTGCTCTGATTCACAAGGGAGCGTACAGACACAAAAAATCCCCTGCGGCTGTTTTGTATCGGATAAAAGCGGCGCAATATGCGGAGCAATCTCATAAACCTGCTCTGCTTTTTCACGGATCTTAGAAAGATAGGAAGAGTATTTTTCCTCCGCATGAGCAGTATAAAAAGCTTTTTGAATCTGCATCCCGCTTTTGGCTGCATCTGCGCAAAGCCGTGCGCCTTCGCAAAGAAAAGCTCCTTGCTCGCGACGCGCCGCAGTTCCCGATAAAAGTTTTGCCGCGTGCGAAATCATCTCATTTTTTCGACTGGTAATCAGCGTTTCTATCATAGCCCTAAATTCCTCTCTTTATAAAAAGCCATAGACATAGAAAAGTTGCGCCCGGAAAAACCGGGCGCAACTTGAACTTTTTAGAGAGCGGCTTTTGCTTGCTCCACAAGGCTCTTAAAAGCAGCTTCATCAGCGACTGCAATTTCCGACAACATTTTACGATTTAGATTGATGCCGGCCCTTTTGAGGCCATTCATAAATCTGCTGTAAGTGACATCGTTCATCCGGCATGCTGCAGAAATACGAGTAATCCACAAGCGACGGAAATCACGTTTGCGAGCTTTACGGCCTGCAAAAGCGTAGTTTCCGGATTTCATAACGGCCTGTTTAGCCATCTTAAAATGTTTTGATTTGTTTCCCCAATAGCCTTTTGCGAGCTTTAAAATTTTCTTTCTTCTTTTGCGCGTCATCATTGCGCCCTTGACTCTTGCCATTTTCTATACCTCCGAACACATACTTATATGCTTATTTCAAAATAGATCCGTTCGCGTTCTTCCTTATGATTTATTTATAAGGAATCATCATTTTAACGGCCGCTACATTTGTTCTATCTGCTACACGAGTACCGCGCAGTCCACGTTTTCTCTTTGGGCTCTTACCGTGACCGTTCAAAAGATGGGATTTATTGGCATAGGCACGAATGACCTTACCGTTTTTAGAAAGCTTGAAGCGCTTTTTTGCGCCGGAATGCGTCTTGATCTTAGGCATAATCTTTATATCCTCCTTGATGTTTAAAAACTTATTTGGCGGGCTTTGGTGCAAGGAACATCAGCATATTGCGGCCCTCCAGCTTTGCTGGCTTTTCCACATTGGCAATTTCGACCAGAGTCTCTGCAAAATGGCGCATGACTTCATACCCCTGCGCGGGATGTCCCATCTCACGTCCGCGGAAACGGATCGAAACTTTTACCTTATTTCCCTCTTTTAAAAAGCGCTGTGCATGACCTTTTTTAGTTTCAAAATCATGAACATCAATATTAAGAGAAAGGCGAACTTCCTTGATTTCTACGATATGCTGATTTTTGCGGGCTTCTTTCTCCCGTTTGGCCAGCTCAAAGCGGTACTTTCCATAATCGATGATCTTACATACTGGCGGTTTTGCCTGCGGCGCAATCTTCACCAAATCCAGATCCTCTTCGTAAGCAAGCTCCAGAGCTTTTGCTGCGGGCATAATTCCAAGCTGTCCGCCATTTGAATCGATCACACGGACCTCACGGTCCCGGATTTCCTCGTTGATCTGCAGTTCCTTGTTGCTAATGATTAAACACCTCCAAATAAATTGTCTTTAAATTGACAAAGCGCAGACTAATCTCGTCTGCGCATCAATACAACCTCGCCCCAAAAAGGGCACTGTATTGACCTGTAAACAGACGAAACCGTACAGGTGTGAGCATAAAGCCCCGCTTTGTTTTGCCTTTTTATTATAACATGCTCCAAAAGAATGTCAAGAACAGTTTTTTTAAAAATTAATTGTGATTTTTAAGCATAGATGCTAAAATAAAAAGTAGAAAAGCTATCTATAAAATAATAAGGAGTATGCATTATTATGATTCTGACAACAACAGAAAATATTCCCGAAAAAAGTTATCAAATTGTCGGCCTGGTACGCGGAAGCACGATTCAGTGTAAAAATATTGGCCGTGATATTGGCTCCAGCTTTAAGAATCTGGTAGGCGGCGAAATGAAATCCTATACAGAGATGATGAATCAAGCTCGTGAAGTTGCAACACAGCGTATGATAGACGATGCGCAGCAGCAAGGTGCTGATGCAATTGTCTGTATGCGGTATGCCTCCTCCTCAGTTATGCAGGGTGCAGCTGAGGTAATTGCTTACGGCACCGGGGTCAAATTCTGCTGAACCTTAAATTTTCTGACATGCAGTTTTCTAAAAGAAACTGCATCTTTTGTTATATTTTTTAATTTTTTACTCTTTAAGCTGTTCCGCCGTCAAATCCAAAAATCGCTGCAAAGCCTTTGAAACATACCGATTCTTTTTACAAATAGCCGAAAGAAATCGGCAGGCATCCTGATCATCAATCTTATAAACAGGTGGAATCTTTTCAAAATTTCCGCATCGAATGACGGTGTCGCTGATAAAAGAAGCCCCAAAATCCGCCAGAGTCAATGCAAAAGCCGTAAGCGTCTGATTTAAAAACATCTTGATTTTTGGATGAAACCCCGCATTGCTGCAAAGTTTTTGTGATCGATCATAAAGATCATGTTCTTGATTAAGGAAAAGAAACTCCTCCTCCAAAAATGCAGAAAGCGGCACTTTCGGGCAATCCGGCTGCAGATAATATCCGGACAAAATCTGTTCTTTTGTAAGACAGGCTTTGGAAAAAATCTGATTTCTCGGGGAATGCGGCGGCAGCGTCAGAAAAATCTGTTCTTGATGCAGCGGAAGCACTGTTAAATTTTGTGCCTTTTGTGTTTCATAATCAAGAACGCAGTCAACGGTTCCTTCTCCCAGCATCGCTTTGAGCGCAGGATATCCGTCTTCTACCAGCGAAATTGAAATTTTGGGGTAGCGTCTCGCATAGTCCGTAAGAATCGGCGGCAGAAAACAGGTGCAAAAAAATTGAGAACCACCGATCGAAAAACATCCTGCTTCGAGGTTTGTCAAGTCTGAAAGATAATCCCCTAATTCTTTTTCAAGCGTTTCTTCTTTACTGGCGCAGTCTACAAAAGCTCGTCCGGCCGAAGTCAAAGACAGCGGAAATGTATTGCGGTCGAATAGGCGGCAGCCAAGTCCCTTTTCTAACTTTATAATGTAAGCACTTAATGCAGGCTGAGAGATATAAAGCTTTGCGGCGGCACGGGAAAAATTTTTTTCATGTGCAATCGTCAAAACATAAAGCCGATCGAGTGAATTCATATATGCCTCCATATATAAATTTGATTATATTTTTTATATCAATATAGATATTTGTTTATATTAGACTTTTATGGTATCATAGCATAA
>DIQY01000072.1:0-397 GCA_002424295.1 Ruminococcaceae bacterium UBA5450
ATCTTGAGTGCATCTGCGGGAGAAAAGACGCTTTCATCTGCCAGAACCGGTACATAGGAGCGGTCTGTTACATATTTAAGGCCTTCAAAGTCGAGCGCCTTAACCGGCTGCTCTACAAATTCAATATCCAGTCCTTTATCCTGCATTTCATTTAAAATCCGTACAGCTTGTTTCGGACTCCATGCCTGATTTGCATCGATCCGAATGCAGGTTTGATTTCCAACCGCTTTGCGTACGGCCATTAGACGTTCTACATCGAGAGAAGGATTGGAGCCTACTTTGATCTTTAAGGTGTCGTAGCCGCGGTCAATGGCATTTATCGCATCTCTTGCCATTTCTTCCGGATCGTTTACGCTGATGGTAATATCGGTTACAAGATTGTTCCGACTGCCGCCCA
>DIQY01000072.1:563-769 GCA_002424295.1 Ruminococcaceae bacterium UBA5450
TTGTTCCGACTGCCGCCCAGAAGCTTATAAACGGGAATCTTGTAAAGCTGCCCATAAAGATCCCACAGCGCCATATCGGCAGCTGCTTTGGCACTGGTATTTTTTACAATGCAATTGTTCAGTGCCTTTAAGTTATCCTCCAAATTGTCAATATCACGGCCCATCAGTGTTTTAATGATATGGTCTTTCATGGCCCCGATAATTGC
>DIQY01000072.1:1018-2871 GCA_002424295.1 Ruminococcaceae bacterium UBA5450
CTGTTGACAGAGCGCAGTGCGGTTTTAAACGGGACCCGCAGGGGAACGGAAAGAATGCCTAATTTCACTTCGGTGATTTTCATATAAATTCTCCTTCCTTATTTGGCTAATTCATACATCGCTGCTGCGATGATTTTACAATTTTCAACGAGGCGGCTGATTTCCATAAATTCATCCGGCTTATGTTCCCGCACTTCGTCTCCCGGGAAAATCGGACCAAAAGCCAATGTATTCGGGATCATTTTTGCATAAGTGCCGCCGCCGATACATTTCGGTTTTGCGTCTTGGCCGGTTTGCTGCCGATAAACTTTTAGAAGTTTCTGAACCAGTTCGGAATCCGGTGCCATGTAAAGGCTCTTTTTGTGGACAAGAGAAGTGCGCTCAAAACCTGCTTCTGCGAAAGCTTTTTCTACAATCGGGCCGCAGTCATCAAAACTCTTGGAAACCGGATAACGATAGTTGATTTTTACATAAATTTTATGCTCATCTCCTGAAACAATGCCTAAATTGAAGGTAAGCGGGCCGGAATCCTGATCCTCCATTGCAATTTTGAGAAATTTTCCATCGCATTCCATGCCGATCTTTTCTGCGAGAAATTGAATCGCTTGCGCGGCATCGCCGGTAAGAGGAAGATGACTTAACGAAAGCATCAGTCGGCCGATTGCATTTTCTCCTTCCCATGGAGTCCCGCCGTGGGCACCAACTCCAGCAGCTTCTATTTTAAATCCGGTATCGGTACGAGAAACAGTCACTTTTTCTTCTTTTAAAGCCAGTGCTTTTTGGGTAAGTATAGGAGAACATGCAAATTCAGCTGTTGCATGATTAGGAACGATGTTGTGTGCGGTGCCGCCCTGCAGATGAAGAAGTTTAATGTTTCCGCTTTGTGTGAGTTTTTTTGTATATTCTTCGGTAATTAATCCTTTTTCGCCGTTAATAACAGGATATTCACCGTCAGGGGTAAATCCCATGACCGGAATCTCTCCGCCGTTCTTGATGTAGAATTTCATATCGGCACTGCCCGTTTCTTCATTTACACCGAATAAAATTCGGATGCGGCGCTTGAGGGGAAGACCGGATTCTTTGATTGCTTTGAGTGCATAGAGTGCTGCTATCGTGGGGCCTTTATCGTCCATAGAACCTCTGCCGTAAATTTTTCCATCTGTTACCCGGCCCTCATAAGGGGGAATGCTCCAGCCCTCTCCTTCCGGGACTACATCGAGATGGCCTAAAACGGCCACCATTTCCGGGCCGTTTCCATATTCACACCAACCGACGTGATTCTGCCAGTTTTGTACCGAAAATCCCATGTCTTTTGCCAGGCTCAGTACATACTGCAGACATTCCTGCACTTTTTCCCCATATGGATATTCACTCTTATCCTCTTCGTAGACGCTGCGAATCTGAATACATTTTTGCAGATCTTTGGTGAGAGCATCTTTTTGAGAGTCAATCCAGTCGTTTATATTCATGATAATTTCCTCCTAAAATAAAAAATGAAAACCAGAAAGACAGAGCAAAAGAGTTCTGTCTTTGCTGGTTTTCAAAAAGTTTCTAATATGTGTGCGAAGCATATCCGCAAAATGAAGCAGCAAAAATCAAATTTTTTAATTTAATTTTTAAAATTATGTAGTTAGAGTTTTGCTTTTGCCGCCAGATATTTTTTACTGGCGTCTTTCATTGAAGCAACGATTGCTTTTTCTGAGGAACCATAATATCGTCTGTTGAGTTCTCTTTCGATAACAGGCAAGTCGGCGGTAATCGATTTTCCGATAAAGATTTTTTGAATAAAGTGTTCTGTCAAGTCCAGAGAATGTGTACAGTTCATATCCATGATCTTGTCTGTTAGAGGATCG
>DIQY01000072.1:2981-4310 GCA_002424295.1 Ruminococcaceae bacterium UBA5450
GAATAAAGCGTTCTGTCAAATCCAGAGAATGTGTACAGTTCATATCCATGATCTTGTCTGTTAGAGGATCGATCTCAAATACCATGTAAAAAGAACCATATATTTTGGTAATGGCATTTTCTACATTGGTTCTGGCTTCTCCTACAATAAAGAGAGACTGTGTTTCCATAACCTTTTGCCGACCTCCTTTTTTAAATTATACCCAAAATACATTATAAAGTCAACTGCGTATTGTGTGATTTGTGCACTCTATCCATTACATATCACGGTTTTATTCTCTGATTCTGATTTTTCTAAGGAAATTTCCGTGTGAGGCGTTATTTGATGGAAAAAGGTATGCGTTTCGTCGATTACAACATTTCTTAATCCCAAAAGGCCGACTAAATTTGGAAAAGCCATCAGGGCATTTGTAATATCGGCTAAAAGCCAGATTGGTTCCAGAGAAAGAAAAGGAGCTAACGTAATTGCAATTAGATAGGCTGCTTTAAAAGGACGAATACATTTCACGCTGTTCGTCAGATAGACCATGCAGCGTTCTCCGTAATAGGACCAGCCGATAATGGTAGTAAAGGAGAAAAAGATAATCCCGATTGTGATCAGATAGGTGCCGATTCCCCCAGGAAGGCTGCTGTTATAGGCAGCGTTGGCAAGAGGGCTTCCGCTTAAATCCGTGCTGTTGAGCATTCCACTTGTTAAAATTACAATTCCTGTCATTGTGCAGGTGATAATCGTCGTAAAAAACACGCTGGTCATGGCGATCAGCCCTTGGCGTACGCAGGAATTGCTTTTGGCCGCTGCAATTACAATAGGAGAAGAACCAAGGCCCGCTTCATTGGTATAGACGCCGCGCGCAACACCGGTGCGCATCGAGGTCATGACTGAGATAATGCCCGTGCCTGCCGCACCGCCAAGCATAGCGGTCGGGTGGAATGCACTGTAAAAAATATTGGAAAAAGTCTGCGGAATCATTTCTCGATTCAGTATTATTATAATCAGAGATCCTAAAATGTAGAACCCGGCCATAAACGGTACTACGAATTCTGCTACTTTCGAGATAGAACCGATACCGCCCAGAATAACAGTAGCAACTGTTATTGTAATGACGAGACCGCTGATCCAAACCGGCGTTCCGAATGAATCATGGACTGATTCCGTAATGGCATTGACCTGCGGAAAAGTACCGCAGCCCAACAGAGCTGTGATTGTTCCAAATAACGCAAACATCTTTGCAAGCCAGATCCACTTTTGCCCAAGCCCATTTTGAATATAATACATTGGACCGCCGGCGATGTGTCCGTTTTCATCGAGAGAGCGGTATTTGACTGCCAG
>DIQY01000114.1 GCA_002424295.1 Ruminococcaceae bacterium UBA5450
CCATAGAGCAGCGCACGCAGAAGATAGGGCTTCTGTTCTAAACTCAAGCGCTTCAAAGGCTTAATCCTCCTTAAACGAATGATTGATACTGGAATATTATAACACATTCTGAAGGAAAAAAAAGCGTTGTTTCCGGGAAGCTTTTATAGAAATCCACATCCTTTTTCCTCTGCCTTTTTAGGCCGAAAGCATTGCCAAATTGGTTCCGTTGGTGGTACCATAAAAGAGCCCGCTTTAAGCGGAATTTTTTCGACAGGAGGAATCCTTTTGTTCCATTTTTTTGCGATGCTTTCCCGTATGAAATATATTCACCGCTGGGGTTTAATGCGTAACTCCCGCCCCGAAAATCTCTGCGAACACAGTTATGAAACTGCTGTTCTGGCACATGCGCTTTGTCTTCTGCGCAATCGGCGCTTCGGCGGTCATGTCAATGCGGAGCGAGCTGCTGCACTGGCTCTTTTTCACGACTGCACCGAAATTTTAACTGGTGATCTTCCGACGCCGGTAAAATATGGCAACCAGAAAATTCAATCTGCTTATAAAGAAGTCGAGCATGACGCCGCCGGAAGACTTGTCTCTCTTCTTCCAAAAGAACTGCAGGGGGACTACCGCACACTCTTTTTGCAGGACGCCCCTGGTGATGAGGAACTGCGTCCGCTGGTAAAAGCTGCGGACAAGCTCAGCGCGCTCATCAAATGCACGGAGGAAACAGGAACCGGCAGTCTGGAATTCAGCAAAGCAAAAGAGACTCTGCTCTCTTCGATCCACGCCATGCACCTGCCGGAAGCCGAAGCCTTTCTGGAGGATTTTTTGCCGAGCTACCGACTCACGCTGGACGAATTGGAATCCCCCGCAGGAGGCAATCTTCAAAACTGATTTTTAGAATCCCCTGCTTATTTCGAAAGGAGCTTTAAGAATGGCTGATTCCCCTCTTTATAACGCATTACGCCATCATCTTTCCCTAGGACGGTCGTCTTTTCATACGCCCGGCCACAAAAATGCTTTTCTTCCCAAAGACCTGCTTTCTCTGGATTTAACGGAGCTGCCGGATACCGACAGTCTTTATGACGCCTGCGGCCCTATTTTGAAAGCTGAACAAAACGCTGCCCAGCTCTTTGGTGCAAAGCGCACGCTTTTTTCGAGTGACGGCTGCACGCTTTGTATTCAGACGATGCTTCATCTCGCCTGTCCAGAAAAAGGCAGGGTTCTTTGTTCCCGCAGAATTCACCGCTCCGCAGTAAACGCTATGGCTCTTTTAGGGCTGGAACCCGTATGGGTAAAGCCCCAAGAGCTGCTGCTCTATCTGCATTCTCCGGTACAGGTAAATGCCTGCTATGTGACCAGCCCGGATTATTATGGCAGAGTGCTCGATATTCCGGCTCTCGCAAAAGCCTGCAAAGAGAAGGGAATTCCACTCCTGGTGGATAATGCCCACGGCTCTCATCTCGCCTTTACGAACCCCGATCTGCATCCTCTTCATCTGGGTGCTTCGATGACCGCCGATTCCGTCCACAAGACGCTTGGCGTTTTAACCGGCGGTGCTCTGCTCCAGATTGGAGATGAGCAATTTTTAAAGAACGCCAAGAGTGCTATGGCGCTTTTCGGCTCTACCAGCCCTTCTTATCCGATTATGGCAAGTATCGATCTCACTGTAAAATGGCTTTCTGAGCACCCGAACGCTTTCGAGTCCGTAGAAAAATCCATCTTTAAGCTAAAAGAAAAAGCCTCTTCTTTTTCGATTTCTTCGATCAGCGACGATCCAACCCGACTGACACTGGACGCTTCTTCCCATGGCTATTCCGGCGAAGAACTTGCCGAATTTCTGCGGAAAAACGGGGTCGAACCCGAAATGGCGGACAGCCGCTACTGTGTGCTGATCGCAACCCCGTGGAATCAACCGGAAGATTTTGAGCGAGTCGAAAAAGCACTGGAGTTGTTTTCAGAACTCCCTCAAAAAGAAGTGCTCCCTTCTGATTCGGATCTGCCGGAATTAGAAGAGCTTCCGCCGGTCGTACTGCCGCTTCGCGAAGCAGTCTTATCCGAAAGCCACGAGCTTCCGGTAGAAGAATCGGTCGGCGCTATCTGTGCCGAGGCAGCTTGTCCCTGTCCGCCTGGAATCCCGGTCGTCATGCCCGGTGAATTAATTCTTCCGGAAGCCGCTTCTCTTTTAAAGGACTATGGCTTTTCTACTGTAAAAGTGTTATAATATCACTAGGTTTTTTATGATAAATTTTCAGAGAGATACGGAGGGTATTTTAAATGAAACTGATTCTGGCTATTGTGAGCAATGACGACGCCCCTGCAGTAAACCGCAGTCTGAACAAAGAGCGCTTTCAGGTGACAAAACTCTCGACAACCGGCGGATTTTTAAAAGCGGGAAATACCACTCTTATGATTGGTACAGACGACGATAAGGTTGATCATGTGATCAAGCTGATTGCTTCCCAGAGCAGCCGCCGCACGCAGCTTGTTCCCAGCGCCACTACGATGGACGTTGGCATGTACTCTTCCTTCCCCATCGAGGTTACCGTTGGCGGTGCGACCGTCTTTGTACTCGATGTGGACCGTTTTGAAAAGGTCTGAGCAGCCTTTATGAAGCTGCTTCTTCCGGAAAGCATCGGTTCCCAAAGGTTTCGGCAGGATTTAGAAGGTGCTTTTGAAAACGGCAGGTTCCCTCATGCGGTCCTTTTAGAGGGAACTTCGGATTCTACCCTGCCGATTGCAAAGCTGCTCGCCGCTGCCTGTGTCTGCACGGATGATACCGCGCGTCCATGCGGCCACTGTGCCGGATGCAAAAAGGCACTTTTGGACTGTCATCCGGATATTTCCCTGCTCTCAGGGGAAGGCGGTGCGCGGTCATTTCACAAAGAATCCATTACATTCCTGCGCTCCGATGCTGCCATTCGTCCTAACGAAGCTGCCTGCAAAGTCTATATTTTGGCAGATGCCCAAAATCTGAGCGAGCAAGCACAAAACGCACTTTTAAAAACGCTGGAAGAACCGTTTTCTGCGGTCCAGTTCTTTCTGACTGCAGAAAATGCTTCTGCACTTTTGCCTACCATTCGTTCCCGCGTACAGACTTTCCGTCTGGAATCAAAAATCTCCCAGCCGGATCCACTCTGCAAAACGCTCTGTGAAAAGATCTGCCATGGTGATGAATTTGGATTTTTGTGCGAATGTGCACAGCTTTTTCGCGATAAATCCCATACAGATACCATTTTTCATGATATGATTCTACTTTTTCGGGATGCTTTGATCCTAAGATGCGGCGGAAAACCGCTCTGCGATCTGGAAAGTGCAAAGCTTCTCTCTAAAGGTTTGACAAAGGCAAAACTGTTCTCTCTTGTTCGCATTGCACAGGAAGAGCAGAATGCACTGCACCATAATGCAAATGTTCCTCTGCTGTTGACTCATTTTGCCTCTTTGATTTTTTCTGGGGAAGAATGAATTTAGGCAAGTCAGTAAAAAACAATTCTTAAAAATTGATTCCGGTGATATTCGGAAAAAGGAGAATTTATGGCCGAAGTAATTGGCATTCGCTTTAAAAATCAGGGGAAAATTTATTATTTTGACCCAAATGGGCAAATCGTTCATCTTGGAGACATGGCAATCGTAGAGACTACCCGCTGCATCGAATGCGGTGAAGTCGCCATGGAAAACCGGCATATAGAGGATTCTCATGTGGTTCAGCCACTTAAAAAGCTGATTCGTATTGCCACAAAAGAGGATCTTGAGCATCAGGAAGAAAACCATCAAAAAGAAAAGGTTGCTTTCGGGATTTGTGAAAAGAAAATTGCTACTCATAATCTTGAAATGAAACTGGTCGATGTTGAATATACTTTTGATAACAGCAAAATCCTTTTCTATTTTACTGCAGACGGCCGGGTGGATTTTCGGGAACTTGTCAAAGATTTGGCGAGTGTTTTCCGCACTCGGATTGAACTGAGACAAATTGGCGTACGTGACGAAGCCAAAATGTTGGGTGGCCTTGGAATCTGCGGCAGGCCATTTTGCTGCAGCCAGTTTCTCGATGGATTTCAGCCGGTTTCCATTAAGATGGCAAAAGAGCAGGGCCTTTCTTTAAACCCCACCAAAATCAGCGGGACCTGCGGCAGACTGATGTGCTGCTTAAAGTATGAGCAGGAAGCCTATGAGGATCTTCTTCATTCCACCCCCGCTCAGGGAAGCTTGGTCGCAACACCGGACGGACGCGGAATGGTTACCGGAGTAAATCTTCTCTCTGGAATCTTGCAGGTCCATCTTGATTCTGCTGCTGCGGACGCCGCTTCGGTGGGATACTCTGTGAAAAATTGTAAAATGCTGCGCCCTCCGCTCCCCCGCCAAAAGCAAAAAAAGAGCCCGCCAAAAGAAGATTCTGCTCCTGCAAAAGACGAATAAAGGAGCCGAAAACTGGCGATTTTTGTTAATTTTTTGCTAATTTATGTATTGTACCTTGCTTTTTTAGAAATGTATGGTAGAATAAAATTAATTTAGATTTGAATTGGAGGTGGATCCCAATGGCATATAAAATTACGGACGCTTGCATTTCCTGCGGCACCTGCGCTGGTCAGTGCCCGGTCGGAGCGATCTCTGAGGGAGACGGTCAGTTCGTTATTGACGAAGGTACCTGCATTTCGTGTGGTTCCTGCGCTGGCGCATGCCCTGTTGGTGCAATCGAGGAAGGCTAATTTTCCGAGATTTTTCGGGTTGAGTCTTTCAACAGAATTTTTTTGAGGCGGAGCGAAATAAGCCCCGCCTCAAATATTTTATACGGAGGTTTCTTATGGATTCCATCCTGTTGCCCGGCGAAAAGCTGGAACCTTTTGGAAGCGGAAATCAAGTGATTGTGAGCGCCATTCATCACTTTAGCACGGATACTATCCTGCTTGCAGATTTTTCCATGCCAAAAAAAGGATCTCGCTGTGCAGAGTTTGGCACGGGCTGCGGATTGATCTCACTTCTCTGGTGTCAAAAAAGTGCCCCCGAAAGAGTCTGGGCGATCGATTTTCAAGAAGATGCCTGTTCACAGGCGAGGCGCAGCGCCGCTCTTAATCATTTTCCAGAGATGAGCGTTCTTTCGCTGGATCTGCGCAAAATTTTGGAACTGCCCGCAAAAGAACTCCCTCTTCCGCTTAATCTTGATCTTGTTGCCTGTAATCCACCTTATCAGCCAACGGGCGCCGGGCAGCACAATCAAATCCAAGGAAAAACCTCTGCCCGCCATGAGACAGGCTGTACTTTTCGAGAAGTTGCTTCTGCTGCTTCTCGCCTTTTGCGCTGGGGTGGACGTTTTTTCTGCTGCCTCCCCCCGCGGCGCCTTGCAGAATCTTTTTGGGTTTTGCAAAGCGTTGGACTAGAGCCAAAAAAGATGCGGCTTGTACAGCATCGTGCCCAAAATCCACCGTTTTTATTTTTGTTGGAATCCCGCCGCGGTGGAAATTCCGGCATGGAAGTTCTCCCCACTCTAATTTTGGAAACAGAAAACGGCAGTTATTCTCCGGAAATGCTTAAAATCTACGGCGATTATAAAAACAAAAGCAGTCTTTCGGAAAATCCGGCAGCATCTTTAAAACAACAAGGAGGTTCCGTATGAGCGGAGTTTTATATATTGTAGGTACCCCTATCGGAAATCTGGGCGATTTTTCCCCCCGCGCAGTGGAAATTCTTTCGTCCGTTGACTTCATCGCCGCCGAGGATACGCGAGTCACGCTGCATCTGCTCAATCATTTTGGAATCAAAAAGCCTATGATCAGCTATTTTGAGCACAACAAATATGAGCGCGGAGAAGTTGTCCTTCATCGAATCGAAGCAGGCGAAAACTGCGCGCTGGTGAGCGACGCCGGCATGCCCGCAATCAGCGATCCCGGTGAGCTTCTGGTAAAACAGGCCGCCGAACACGGAATTGAAGTTTTTGCAGTTCCAGGACCGAGCGCTGTAGTTACCGCATTGGCAGTATCTGGTCTTCCAACTGGGCGGTTTACATTTGAAGGCTTTTTAAGCGTCAACAAAAAGAGTCGCCGCGATCACCTGGAAGAAGTTCAAAATGAAACACGAACCATGGTCTTTTATGAAGCGCCGCACAAACTTCTTGCCACTTTACAGGACATGTACGCCTGTTGGGGCGACCGGCCGATTGCTCTTGTGCGGGAGCTGACCAAAATCCATGAAGAAGTATTGCGCACAACACTCAAAGAAGCGACTGCTCACTATGAAGAAACCCCGCCCCGCGGAGAATTCGTTTTGGTCATCGGCGGAGCTGCGCCACAAAAGAAAACAAAAATTACGCTGGATGAGGGAATTCGGATGGCAAGAGCCTTAATGGAAAAAGGGGCTTCTCAAAGTGCGGCAGCAAAAGAGGTTGCACATAAAACCGGTCTTCATCGAAACGAACTTTACGAAAAGCTAACCAAAGAAGTATAAAATCTGCTGAAAAATCAAAAACCATTTGCGAAAAGTAATTTCGCAAATGGTTTTTCAATTTTTATGCTGACACAGAAGGACCGATTTTAAAATCTCTTCCAGCAAAAAAGCTGAATAAAAATCTTTTTAAATCTTTGTAAATAGATCACGGTAAATTATTTTTCATCCGGATAAAAGATCAGTCCTCCGCCCAAAACAAAGCAATCGGAATCATAAAATACGACTGCTTGTCCCGGGGTCACTGCACGCTGAGGTTCATCAAAATCCACCCGAACGGTATCATTCTCCTCCGGCGTAATCGTAGCTCCCGCAGGGCGCGCCTGATAGCGAATCTTCACCTGTACGTGAATGGGTCCTTCCGGTTTCTCAATCGAAACCCAATTGACCTCCGACGCATACGTAAACAAACGATATTGGGTGCCCTCCGGCCCTAAAACGACCTGATTTTTAGAGGGAATCAGCGCATCGACATACATTGGCTGTCCAAACGAAATCCCCAGCCCCTTGCGCTGTCCTACGGTATAATGAGTCAGTCCAAGATGGTGTCCGAGGACGTTCCCCTCTCGGTCGATAAAATTTCCGGGCTGAGAATCATGCCCACGATATTGTTTTAAAAATGCGTGATAGTCATTATCCTCTACAAAGCAGATTTCCTGACTGTCCGGCTTATGTGCCACCCGCAGCCCCGCCTCCTCAGCAATCGCCCGAATCTGCGGCTTCGTATAATTTCCCAGCGGCAGAAGCAGATGCTGCAGCTGCCCTTGTTCCAGGCAATAAAGCACATAGCTCTGATCTTTATCTGTCGGTGCCGCTTTTAGATAATAGCGGCCGTTTTCTAGCTCCCCTGTCAGCGCATAATGTCCGGTTGCGATATGATCAATTCCAAGCTCTCTGGCACGCTGAAGCATTGCGCCCATCTTCAAAAAGCGGTTGCAGCGGATGCAAGGATTCGGCGTGCGCCCCTTTTCATATTCTGAAGCAAAATTTTCGATCACAGATTTTTCAAAAATTTCGGTAAAATTAAAGACCAAATGATCAATTCCCAGCTGATAGCAAACCATTCTAGCATCCTGCACATCACGAAACGAACAGCATCCGCCTTCGCGTGGGGGTGCGTCCGGCGGATCAATATGCAGGCGCAAGGTACAGCCTATAACTTCCCAACCTTCTTTTTGCAATAAAAGAGCGGCAACGCTGCTGTCCACGCCACCGCTCATTCCCAGTAAAACTTTTCGGTTCACGCTTTGGGCTCCTCCGAATCCTTCTGTACTTCGTCTTTGTTTTCTTCTGTTTCTGTAGGAACTTTTTCCGCTTCGGGGGCTTCAGCCGCAGCTTCTTCAGCTGCCTCCTCAGCCGCTTCTTCCGACACCTCTGCCGGATCTGCCGGGACATCTTCATTTGCATAATATTCGCAGTCCTGGCACGAATTTTTTTCGCATCCGGCGCAAACATCCTCTTCATCTGCTTTTGCAAATTCTTCGCGCAGCTCATCCAGCTTATCAAAAGCACGTTTTAAGCGAGCTTCGCTCTCCTCTACAGCTCTGCAAAGCTGCTCGGTATTTCCGTTTTCGGGATCCCGAAGATGTTCAAAATAATATTTTCCCAGAGCGGCATAAGTGCGTTCGGTATTTTCCCGCTCATTTCGAATCACAACTCGTATCCGGCTGATCATTGCTTTTCGGCGGTTTGTTTTGATCATGGAATCAACTGCACTGGAAATCGTTTTCCCTGCATAGGACAAAGCTTTTCCGAATTCGTTCAATACATCCATTGAAATACCTCCCTGCCGCACTTTTAAGCTTTTGTGCGGGATTTTCTTTTAATACGATTTTCTGGTTTTCTGGCTTTATTATATCGCATTTTTAATAAAAATAACAGTATTTTTTCTGGAAGTAGGCAAAGCACGGATTTTGTGTTATAATAAACGATAACTTCTGGAAAAAAATCGATTCTTTTCCTTATGGGGGTGTAAAAAGATGTCGACAAAAATAACAAAAGAAATCATCTGCCCTTCCTGCGGAAAATCTGATTCCATTGGAATGTTTCAGAGTATCCGCTCGGACGACGAAGAACTGCGCAAAAAGATTATGGACGAAACGCTTTTCGACTGGAACTGCACTCACTGCGGATGTTCGGCGGAATTTGTCTATCCGTGCCTCTATCATGATATTTCTCATTATTTAATGGTTTATCTGGTGCCCGAAAAAGAAGAAAAATCATTAAAAGACGTAAAAGTTGCTTCTGAATTTCCGCAGCTTTCCGAGCTGAGCAAACGGGCAGTTACGACTTTGCAGCAGATGAAGGAAAAAATTCTGATTTTTGAAAGCGGCCTCGATGACGTCGCCGTTGAAGTTGTCAAGGCAGGCATGAAAGCAGTTGCAGAGAAAAAGCACCAAAATCCGGTCGAAAAGGGATTATTCTGCTTTTTCGATCCAAAAGATCAGCGGATCGGATTCCAGTTTTTTCTCAAAGGGCAG
>DIQY01000136.1:0-5047 GCA_002424295.1 Ruminococcaceae bacterium UBA5450
CTTTTCACATTTCTGCTGGCTCCACGCAGCGAACTCATCCAATTCGCGGCGGGTCAAGTGCCAACGCTCTGCAATATTTTCAGCAGTCATGCCCATATGATAGTTATTAAAAGCATCCCACAGTCCATCATTGACCATAGTATCAATCATCGTCGCGTTGTTCATGCGATAGCCAAAACGAGCTTTGGTCATTGCATAAGGAGCCAAGGACATGTTCTCCATGCCGCCAGCGATTACAACATCCGCATCTCCTGCAAGGATCATATCAGCAGCCATATTAACGCTGTTCAGGCCGGAACCGCAAACAACATTCAAAGTAACCGCAGGAGTCTCAATCGGCAGCCCTGCATTCAACGTTGCCTGACGGGCAACGTTCTGGCCCTGAGCCGCCTGAAGGACGCATCCCATCAATACCTCATCAACATCTTTTGGCTGAATGCCGGCACGCTTAACCGCCTCACGAATTACGATCTCGCCTAATTTCGCTGCAGGTACTGTGGAAAGAACGCCGCCCATTTTACCAACAGCAGTACGGCAAGCACCCGCAATGACAATCTTTTTCGACATAGTTTTTTTCCTCCATTTCAATTTTGCAAAAATGGTTTTCTGGATATCGAAAACACGTCTAACATCTATCATTTTTTGCAAACAAAAGCTGTGAATTTTTCTCCATAAGCACAACTTGCCTGCACAAAAACATTCAAGACTTGCACGGCAAAAATATTTTCTTCGAAACTCATAAGAATTCCAAAGAAAATTATTGTTGTTCCCGATCTTCGAAAGCCCTCACAAAGCCATTATATCATAAAACAAACAAGCTGGTAAAGTTTTTTGATAGAAAAGTTACATTTTAGGAATAGTTTTTCTGAAAATCGGGTAAAATAAATTCATTTTTTGCAAAAACTTTTTTAAAGAAAGAGAAATAAAGCTGTTTTTATCCAAATTTGTTTAATTTTTCTTTTTAAAACTGTCTTTTAAAGAAACAGAACGGTTAAAAATCAGATGATCTTGAGTAGAATCTTGGTCTAAACAAAAGTATCCCTGTCTCATAAACTGAAAAAATGCCGGAGCCTTTGCTTGCATCATAGAAGGCTCCACCTTGCACTCTGTGAGAATTTCCAAAGAATTTGGATTGAGCAGTTCCAAAAAGTTTTCCTGTTCCGGTTCAGGTACTGTAAAAAGGTTGTCGTAAAGGCGTACTTCAGCGGGAATTGCCGTATCAGCGTCAAGCCAATGAATTGTCCCTTTTACTTTGCGTCCGTCTGGTGTATTTCCGCCGCGGGTAGCAGGATCATATTGGGCCAAAACCTCTGTCACATTCCCGTCAGAATCTGTTTTGCAGCCTGTACAGCGCACCACGTAGGCAGTCTTTAGGCGCACTTCATTACCAGGGAACATCCGAAAATATTTCTTGATAGGCTCCTGCATAAAATCTTCCTGTTCGATCCAGAGATTTCTGGAAAAAGTCACTTTTCTGGTACCGTCTTCCGGACGTTCCGGATTATTTTCGACTTCAAACGTTTCACTTTTTCCTTCTGGATAATTGGTAATTGTCAGCTTTATAGGATGAAGCACCGCCATCGTACGGCGTGCATTTTGATTCAAATCTTCTCTAAGACAATGCTCCAAAAAGCTGAATTCTACTATGGAATTTACTTTAGCGACTCCGATTCGTTCACAAAAATTGCGAATAGAAGCCGGTGTAAAACCACGGCGACGCAGTCCACAAAGTGTTGGCATTCTAGGATCATCCCAGCCACTGACATAATTCTTTTCTACCAACTGACGCAATTTACGCTTACTCATTACCGTATTATTGATTCCGAGACGTGCAAACTCAATCTGGCGTGGCTTTGCAGGTAAATTCACATGCTCGATCACCCAGTCGTAAAGCGGTCGGTGATCCTCAAATTCCAAGCTGCAAAGGGAATGTGTGATTCCTTCGATTGCATCTTCAATTGGATGTGCAAAATCGTACATCGGATAAATACACCAGTCATTTCCTGTACGATGATGCTTCATATGATTAATTCGATAAATAACCGGATCTCTCATATTAAAGTTACCCGAATTTAAATCGATCTTTGCACGCAGCGTCATTCTACCGTCCTCAAATTCCCCTGCTTTCATTCTTCCGAAAAGATCAAGGCTCTCTTCTATTGGGCGATTCCGATAAGGGCTCACTGCCGGGTGGCTCAAATCCCCGCGATTATCGTGCATCTGCTCGGGAGTCAACTCGCAGACATAAGCAAGCCCCTCCCGAATCAGTTTGACTGCCAATTCGTACATCTTTGGAAAATAATCGGACGCATAATAAAAACGGTCCTCCCAATCAAATCCCAACCACTTAATATCTCGTTTGATAGAATCAACGTATTCTACATCCTCTTTGGTCGGATTGGTATCATCCATACGCAGATTGCACATACCACCGTATTTTTCCGCTGTACCAAAATCAATGCAGATCGCCTTGGCATGCCCAATGTGAAGATAGCCGTTTGGCTCAGGTGGAAAACGCGTATGGACTTTTTTCCCATAATCACGTCCGCCTTTTGCTAAGTCCTCCTCGATCAAAGTATGAATAAAGTTTCCGGAATTTTCTTCTGCTGGTTCCACTATTTTATGATCACTCATGTGATTACCGCTCCTTACACTTTCAGTTTTTCAAGACCCAGTGTTAGCCTTCTCAGGGATTCCTTTTTCCCCAGGATGGATAAAATCTCCATTGCGCCTCCAGGAGTCACCGTTTGTCCTGCCGCTGCAATTCGTACCGGCCACAGTAAAGTTCCGTTTTTCACTTCAGAGTCTTTGGCAAGCTGAAGCAGTTTGTCATGCAGAGAAGGGACGCTCCAATCTTCCATGGAAGATAGCAGATCAATTGATTTTTGGAGCATCGCTGGGGCATTTTCTAAAGTTGCCTTGCTTTTTTTATTGATAAAAAAGTCTGTCGAATAATCCGGCAGTTCTTTAAAGAACTGCAGCATTTGAGGAACTTCGGTAAATTTCAGGACACGCGGCTGAAGAATATCCGCAAGGATTTCAGTGTCCGGCAGATTCTCCCCGAAGACTTCTTTAAAATAAGGAGTTGCCTGACGGATAAATTCTTCTTTCGGCATCTTGTGAATATATTCCCCATTCATCCAAGTGAGCTTTTCATAATCAAACACTGCCGGACTCTTGCTGATTCCATCGAGTGAAAAAGCATTGCATAATTCCTGCAAAGAATAAATTTCACGGTTATCTTTAGGAGCCCAACCCAAAAGTGCAATATAGTTGACAATGGTTTCCGGCAAATATCCTTCTTTGATCAAATCAGCAAATCCGGTAGAGCCATGGCGCTTTGAAAGCTTACTGGTTGTCCCATCGGCATTGCGTCCCATGATCAGCGGCAAATGTACATAAGTCGGAACTTCCCAGCCAAATGCCTCATATAGCAGATTATATTTTGGTGTGCTCGTCAGATATTCGCACCCACGCACAACATGCGTAATGTGCATCAGGTGATCATCGATCACGTTGGCAAAATTATAAGTTGGATATCCATCTGATTTAATTAAGACCTGATCTTCCAACATTTTATTCTCAATGGTGATCTCTCCAAACACGGAATCGACAAAGGTAGTACTGCCTTCCAGTGGCATTTTCTGCCGGATAACCCACGGCGTACCCATATCTAAAAGCCGCTGCACTTCTTCTTTAGGAAGATTGCGGCAATGACGATCATAGCCGCCGAATGTGTTCTCCTGATGCAGAGATTCCAAACGTTCCTTTGTGCAGAAACAATAATAAGCTTTTCCTTCCTCTACCAACTTCTCAGCATAAGGAAGATAAATGTTTTTCCGTTCACTTTGAATATATGGGCCGTATTCTCCTCCGAGATCCGGGCCTTCGTCATGCTGCAAACCGACTTGTTGTAATGTATGATAAATGACATCTACAGCGCCCGGCACCAAACGTTCTTGATCAGTATCTTCAATTCTCAGGATAAATTTCCCTCCCTGGGATTTTGCTACTAAATAAGCATATAGTGCTGTGCGCAAATTTCCCACATGCATAAAGCCGGTAGGACTTGGCGCAAAACGGGTACGGACAATCGTTTTTTCCATCCAAAACGCCTCTTTCTTTGATACGGTCTGTTTATATTATAACGAAAGCTTCAATTTTTCGCAATAATTTTTATGATTTTCCTTTTATTGTTCCTCATTTTAATAGACATTATCATGTAAGGTCATTTTTAATATCTCAATTATCCAAAAATAATTTTAAAAGCATTAAAAATTTTTATCTGATTTTGAGGGCAGACACAAGGATAACGTGATGACCAAAAAGGGCTGATACGAAATACTTTATCGTACCAGCCCCCATTTAATCTTCTTCTTTTTTCGATAAGTCATAGGCATCTGCAAGATACTGCGATGCTTTTTCGATTCCTTCTGCAGTAAGTGAGAATTCTTTTTGAGTTTTATCTTCTGCTAATTCACAGCAAACAGGAGAATGCCAGATAGAAATATTAAGAGTGCCATCTCCCGGCTCTGCAGCATAATTAAATCCATTTTCGATTCCAGTTCCAGCACTCCCCGTGTACCGATTTCCAGAAGCAAAGTATAAAATACCGGGAAGATCAAACTGCTTTTTTTCATCAAGACCCATAAAGCTTCTCCTTTTCTTTTTTATTATCACAAAACACCAAAAGGCTAAATTATATGTAAAAAGCGAAAATAGTTAGCCTAGTAACCCAAATTAAAAAACCAATAAGTAACGAACCTTTATGCCCTTTTTAATGAGCAGAAAAGCTATAGCCAGCCATACAAAAATCATCATAAAACACGTAGTAATTGCGTAGTAACCGCAAGATTTACAACATCTTACCCAAAACAGAGTCCACCATTTTTATAAGTTAAAATTTTCTATGAAGCAACACAAAAAGTACAATTCTAACTAAACAAATTATAATTACTACGTCGTTACTACAGTGAAATAAAAAAGCCGCATCAGATAGTCAACAAATGGCTATCTAACGCGGCTTTTTGGTCCGAGTGGCGAGACT
>DIQY01000136.1:5208-5646 GCA_002424295.1 Ruminococcaceae bacterium UBA5450
AGTGGCGAGACTTGAACTCACGGCCTCTTGACCCCCAGTCAAGCGCGCTACCAACTGCGCCACACCCGGAAATTGACAACGTTGATTATTTTATCATAAGTGTTCTTAAAAAGCAAGTCATTTCCCAGAAAACTTATGCACTATAATGAAGCGTTGCCATTATCATCAGATACCAATCAGGTTAAATCATCCAGATTATTTCCATTAAAAAACTTATCATGTACCGCAAGAACCGCACGATCTGCGTCCTTGTCGGCCAACAATACAGAAATTTTAATTTCACTCGTCGAAATCATCTGAATATTAATATTCGCTTCAAAAAGTGCTTCAAACATCTGTGCAGCGATTCCAGGATGAGATTCCATTCCAGCCCCTACTGCGCTCACTTTTGAAACATGATCATCATAAGTCAGGCTGGAAGCTCCTATCAAATCAAGA
>DIQY01000062.1:0-6375 GCA_002424295.1 Ruminococcaceae bacterium UBA5450
AGATTCAAAAAATCCGCGCAGTTCGTTTGGAGCGACCAGCATTTTATTATATTCCGGGGGACGGGAATAACCGGTCAATACATTAAAAAGACTGCTGGCGTCTGTTCCAAAGGGTTCCTTACAAGTAAAAATGCCGATATCAGTGTAAATCTTTGCGGTGGAATCATTGTAATTCCCAGTTCCCATATGAACGTAGCGGCGGATACAATCTTCATCTCTGCGGACGACCAGCAAAATTTTACAGTGCGTTTTAAGCCCTGCCAATCCGTAAATAACATGACAGCCGGCTTCCTCCAATTTTTTTGCCCAGAGAATATTATTTTCTTCATCAAAACGCGCTTTCAGTTCCACTAGAACGGTCACTTGTTTCCCATTTTCAGCGGCGCGAATCAATGCTGCAATAATAGGAGAATGGCCGCTGACTCGATAGAGGGTTTGCTTAATAGCAAGCACATTTTCATCTTCCGCGGCCTGACGCACAAAGTCGACGACGGTCTCAAAGCTCTCATAAGGGTGGTGAACCATGCGGTCTTTTTCTCTGATCGCATCAAAAATATTTTTATAGTTCCAAAAATCGGCAGGAGGATAAACCGGCATGATTGGTTTGAAACAATATTTTTCAAATTTAGGCAGATCTGCAAATTTGGAGAGAAATGTTAAATCCAACGGGCCTGGAAGTTCATAGATATTATCTTTTCGGATATGAATCATTTCGAGCAGAAACGATTTCGTTTCCGGGTCGCATTTTTGCAAAAGCTCCAGCCGAACTGGATTTCCGCGTTTCCGCTTTTTAATAGATTTTTGAATTTCTGCCAGTAGATCTTCGGCGCCTTCATCGATTTCAAGATCACTGTTTCTGGTCATGCGAAAAGGACAGGCAGCACGAATATCGCTTGCTTCGAACAATTCTTCCAATTTGTAAATAATTAAATTTTCGAGAAGGATAAATTCTCTGCTCCCATCATGGGAAGGTAATTCCAAGTAGCGAGAAAGGATTGAGGGAACCTGTACAACAGCGAAATAGGGCTTTCCGTTCCCTTCAAGGCGAATCGCTACATTCAGGCTTTTGTTGGCCAGAAGTGGAAATGGGCGGCTGGGGTCAACTGCAAGCGGAGTTAATACAGGGAAGAGCACTTTTTCAAAATAGTTAGAGAGAAACGAAAGTTGTTCTTCGTTCATTTCATCTGGCGTGAGAAATGAAATATTTAGTTTTTTTAGAGCCGGAATAATGGAACGATGCAGACAGGAATATTGTTTTTCCATAAATTCGTGGATTTTGATATTGAGCTTTTCCAAAAGCTTTTGCGGGGTTAAACCGCTTAAATCCTCTACATGATATTTGCTGCGGACCTGTTCCATAACACCTGCCACACGAACCATAAAAAATTCATCGAGGTTACTGGCTGTGATCGAAAGAAAACGAATCCGTTCCATGATTGGATTTTCTTTTTTAAAAGCTTCTTCCAAAACCCGATAGTTAAAATCGACCCAGCTTAGTTCACGATTATAATAAGGCGTCTTTTCCATAAAACAGCTGCAGCCTCCATTCAAATAAACGTTTCTTTTACAACAAGGACCGGTTCAATTCCGAAGACATCCTGAAAAAATGGTGCGCATTGTTCGAATGCCCATCGTTCCAGATAAAAGTTATCATTACAGAGAGCGGTTACGGTCATCTTTTCACCATTTGTTTTTACTTTGATGTCGATTGCTTTTTGCATATGGGATTTATCCAGCGCATTTGCCAGACGAAAAATAGCCGTCAGTTTGGAAATTACAAGTTTTGTTTCTTCAGAGAGACCCAAAAATTCAGGCCGTGAAAAATCCGGTGTGTCAAATTCGCTAAAGCCTGCAATAAAAGCGGTAATCAGGCGGTCCTGACGGGTAATTCCATAGATGCTCAAATCTTGGAGAAGGTGGTAAGTGGCACGCAAGGGGTGTTTCGCTGTCACATAATGCCCACAGTCATGCAGGATAGCGGCGAGATCTAAAAGCAGCTTTTTGTTGTTATCTAAACCATGAAAAGATTTGGTTTTATCAAAAATCTTTTCCGAGCATAAGCGTACAGCTTGGGTATGCTTGGGATTATAATCAAAATTTGCAGCTAACCGTTCGGCACATGAGATTGCATTTTGACGGATGTGCTGCGCGTAAAGGTTTTTCATTTTTGGATAAAGCTGATCACGGAGAAGAGAATCCCATAATTCTACTTTTGGACAGATAATATTTAAAGCTTTTGTAGAACGAATCAGCTTCATATAGATTGCGAGGGCAGAATAGAGCGGTTCTGCCTCTTCTTGGGTAATATGATATTGTATTGAAATTTGATCTGAAGTTAAGGAGCGAATGGATTTATAAAGCTTTTTAAAGCTTTTCACTGGCAGCAGATAGCGCCCGTCATGAGCTTTAACGTTACAGAGAGATGCGATCTGTTCAATTTCATTTCCAGTTAAAATCAGGTTGGTAATTTCCTCACCGCTGAGCGGGCGGATTGCGTGATCGAGAGTGCTGTCTAAATATTCTTCCAAAACGGTATGAAAATCTTCCGTAAGATTTTGAATGCTGCCAAGCATGTCGTGCAGCTTTAGAGCGCCGATGGGAATGCTTTCAGAAGAAATCATGATTTCTCCATCATAAAGAGCTAGTCCGATTGTTCCGGAACCAATATAGGAGATCAGAGACTTTCCGGGTAAAAGATCAGGGGAATCTTTTAATACGGTAAGGATTTCAAAATAAATACGGCTTTTTTCCTGATCGCCTTCCAGTACTTTTACAGAGAGATTATTATGAATTTTCAGCTGATCCAGAATATATGCGCGGTTTTCTGAATCCCGTAGGGCAGAGGTAGCAACTGTAGTGCATTGTGTAATGCCGTATTCTTTTAAAAGAGAAGAAAAACCGTTTAAAGCAGAAGAGAGTTCTCTCAAGCTTTCAAAAGAAATTTTTCCTTCGGTAAAGACTTCATGTCCGAGGTGAATCGGATATTCCAAACGATCGAGATCTACGATTTTTCCCTTTTGCAGCTGTGCAATCCGCATTTTAAGCATGCTGGAGCCGATGTCGATAACAGCGGCACATTTTCCGGCTCTTTTTTTATCCATTCGATTCACACCTGATTTCCATATTTACAATATACAATATATTATAATTATATCAGACAATTATTCTTCCCACAAGGAAAGTACTTTTATATTTAAAAAAGGTCTGCAGAAAATGCAGACCTTTTCTTAAAATTCTTTTTGATTATAGATACGAATAGAAAGCAGACAAGATAAGAGCAGCAGCACAATTCCTGCGGGAACGGAAAGATAACAATAGATTGGAATCATTGATTCGATTCCGCTGGTTTCCAGAGAAGCGAATAGATTGTCAAGGGCACCGCTTTTCCCAAGAAGAATAAAGATCAGCACTGGAATCATAATGATTGCAGTCAGGATAATGCGGGAACGTTCCGGTCCAAAGCGATAAATAATGGGAAATAAAATAGAGAACAACAGGCACACCAGAAAAACAGCCACGCAGAGAATGGGGACGAAAGAAACGCCGTTTCCTGAACGAGAAACAAAAATTTTGCTGATGAGTTCTAATATTGTAACAACAAGAATTCCACCTAGAATCGTGAGCAGAGAGGAGCAGTAGCGAGCTTTTACGATTGTTTTCTTTTTAATGGGAAACGTCTGTGCGAAAGAATCCCATTTAGCGGCATCATCATAATAAAAAATATTGATGGAAGAAAATAATAAAAAACCGCAAACCACAGCAAGTGTGTAGGTACTGTTTCCAATTGAAAATGTTAATAGGATTGTCATGGCGATCAAAATCGGAATTTGTGAACGCATCAGTTTTTGCAGCACCAGAAAATCTTTTGAGATAAGACCAATCATTATTTTTCTCCTTTCACAAAAAAGACCATAATTTCGTCTAGGTTAACCCGATCTAAAACCATATCCGGGTGCTTTTTCTTTGACAAATAACGATCCTTTACCAAAATTTCATATCCAAAACTGTTTTCACGATAGGAAATATATTCAGAAGGATCAAGCATCTCAAAATTTTGTTTCCCACATTTTAAAATTCCAAAGCTATCTAGAATTTGATCTTTTGGAGAAGAAAACAAAATTTTTCCATGATGGATAAAGGTAATGTAATCCGCAATTTTTTCGAGATCGCTGGTAATATGGGAAGACATCAAAATGGAATGAGATTCATCTTGGATGAAATTATAAAAAATCTCCAAAATTTCGTCCCGTACAACAGGGTCCAATCCGCTGGTAGCTTCGTCTAAGATCAGAAGCTTTGGATGATGTGCGAGTGCACAGGCAATAGAGAGCTTCATTTTCATTCCGCGTGAGTATTCTTTAATAGGGCGCTTAGGCGGAAGCTTAAATTCCTTTAAATAAGACTGGTAAAGAGAGCTATCCCAGTTTTGATAAATTTTCGAAAGAATTTTTTCTGCTTTTTCGGCAGAAAGAGTCTCGTGCAGCGGACACTCATCGAATACGACGCCAATTTTTTCTTTGACCGCAATTTCATTTTGTGCTATTTCTTTTCCAAAAATTCGAATGGTTCCACTATCCGGGTGAAGTAAATTCAAAATACATTTAATGGTTGTCGTTTTTCCGGCTCCATTTTGCCCGATAAATCCCATCACGCTTCCGCGCGGCAGAGTAAGATTAATATCTTTTAAGGCAAAGCCATTTTGAAAAGATTTATTTAGAGATCTAATTTCTAAATCATTTTCCATCATTATTCTCCTTTATAAAGAATTGTAAGCATTTCCAAAAGTTCCTCATAGGAAATGTCATAATTTTTTGCAGTTTCAACCGCTTTAGCAAGTTGCTCTTGTGTGATGTGCAGCTGATTTTCATGGAGTAGTTCTGGACTTTTTCCGGCAACAAAGCTTCCTTTTCCGACAATTGTATGAAGGAATCCTTCGCGTTCCAGTTCTTCATAAGCACGCTTTGTCGTGATTACGCTGATTCGAAGTTCTTTTGCTAGTAGCCGCATAGAAGGGAGAGCCTCTCCATCTTTTAATTCGCCGGTCAAAATTTTTTCTTTGATCTGAGAAGTAATCTGCTCATAAATCGGCAGATTGCTAGAGTTACTAATAATAATGTCCATGGATAATCCTCTTTAATTTTATTGTGTATACACTATATATACAATATATTCATATGCCTTGTGTTTGTCAATAGAGAAATTAATAATAGATAAAATTATAGATAAAATTATTTTTTAAATATGAAAGCAATGTTGCATTTCGGTAACAATACTGTTATAATTAGGGCGAATTATGTGAAGTAAGCTCATTTTATAGAAAATGAGCTTGCTTTTTGGACTAAAGGAGGCTTTTGAATGAAAAAGAGAGATGGGATTTTACGGCGCACATCAGCAATTTTAATTGCAATTTGCATGATTGCCTCCATGCCGATGGGAGCTTTTGCGCAATCGGAGCCGACACAGATTTATCGTGCCAGCGTAGGCCTTGCAAAAGCGGATGGTTCTGGTACAGCGACCGTCAATGCAGATTATCTGAATGTTCGTTCCGGACCGGGAACAGATAACGATGTGGTCGGTGGGCTAAATCAGGGAGACTCGGTAACAGTCCTTGAAAATGATGGAAATTGGGCAAAAATTGATAATGGGAACGGCCTTCAAGGATATTGCAACTGTACATTTCTCGATATTGCCAACATGCCTGCTTCGGCAGGAAAGGCTGGAACTGTCAACGCGGATGTGCTGAATGTTCGTTCCGGTGGAGGCGCTAATTATGGCGTGCAGTTTACATTAGCGCAGGGGACAGAAGTGACAGTCCTTGACGATAGCGGCGATTGGGCACAGATTAAAACAAGCGGTGGTAAAACCGGATATTGCAGCAAAGAATTTTTAACGATTTCCGGAACCCCTTCTTCAGATAGTGGTTCTTCTTCCAACTCGGGAAGTTCTCAAAAGGCAGGTACGGTTAATGCAGACGTACTGAATGTTCGTTCTGGTGGAGACACTAATTATGGCGTGCAGTTTACGCTGGCACAAGGGACAGAAGTAACAGTCCTTAACGATAGTGGCGATTGGGTGCAGATCAAAACAAGCGATGGAAAGACAGGATATTGCAAAAAAGAATTTTTGGATATTAAAGATACCGCAGCGCAGACTCCACCAGAAACACCTCCTCAAAATAACAATACAAGCTCCAATAAAACCGGCACGGTAAATGCCGATGTGTTAAATGTGCGTTCTGGTGGAGGCGCTAATTATGACGTACAGTTTACGTTGGCACAGGGAACAGAAGTAACCGTCCTTGATGACAGCGGCGATTGGGTGCAGATTCAGACAAGTGCAGGGAAAACAGGTTATTGCAGTAAAGAGTTTTTAACG
>DIQY01000062.1:6538-6794 GCA_002424295.1 Ruminococcaceae bacterium UBA5450
CAGTAAAGAGTTTTTAACGATTTCCGGTGGCACTTCTTCAGATAGTGGTTCTTCCTCTAACTCGGGAAGTTCTCAAAAGACAGGCACCATCAATGCAGATGTACTAAATGTGCGTTCTGGCGCAGGTGCGAATTATGACGTGCAGTTTACGTTGACACAAGGAACAGAAGTAACCGTCCTTGACGACAGCGGAGATTGGGTGCAGATCCAAACAAGCGCCGGCAGAACCGGATATTGCAGTAAAGAGTTTTTAACG
>DIQY01000062.1:6961-14651 GCA_002424295.1 Ruminococcaceae bacterium UBA5450
CAGTAAAGAGTTTTTAACGATTTCTGGAGGCACTTCTTCGGATAGCGGTTCTTCTGATAATGGAAATTCCGGAGGGACGACAACAACTACTACTGCAAAAGTTACCGCCGATGTTTTAAATGTTCGTTCCGGAGATGGAACGAACTATTCGATTGACTTTACAGTTTCAGACGGAACAGTCGTTACTGTTTTAGAGCAGCTCCCTTCCGGCTGGGCAAAAATTCAGACGAATTCGGGGGATACCGGATATTGCAAGATGGAATTCTTAACTCTCATCAATGATGAAAAGCCGACTCCTCCGGATAGCGGTTCCAATACAGCGCAGAAGCTTGGAGTTGTCACCGGATCCGATGTTCGTTTGAGAGAAGGCCCCGGCACAAACTATGATATTTTGACAACGTTAGGGCTAAATACCCAGCTTGTTATTTTGGATACTTCTACACAAGGTTGGGTAAAAGTGCAGACTTCAAACAATCAGACCGGATATATGTCTTCTGATTATGTAAAAGAGATTTCCGATTCGGATTCTGCAGCTTCTGATATTTCACTTTCTAATAATTCAGCTTCGGTGGAAGCAGGGAAGACACTGTACATAAAAGCAACTGTGACCCCGAGTGATAGTGTCGTTTTCTGGACAAGCAGCAATGAAGAGATTGCATCTGTTGTAAATGGGTACATTTATGCGAAAGCACCGGGAAATGTTACGATTACTGCAAAATCTGGTACCCATTCGGTATCGTGTAATGTGACAGTGAAAGAAGCAGATGCAGTTCGTTCTGCTTATGCAAGCCCCAATGTGGTTATGGCAGGGGGAACAGCAACTTTAGTTGCAATTACAGATGACTCCAGAACGGGCGTACAGTTTACAATGGATGGAAAAACATATACGGCTTCTTTAAAGCAGACAGATAATACGAACAGTATCGTTACAAAAGTCTGGACAGCACAAGTCGAAGGGCTTTCTGCAGGAACGCATTCATTTACTGCGGAAAGTACAACAGGCGGTGAATATACGAACGGTTATCAATCGGATGTTTTTGTTTCAGCACAATCTGATACATCGGTTACAACGCAGGATGATCATCGTATGAGCGAAGCTATGCTGGAGCAGATGGAAAAATGGGAAGGTTATGCTTCTGCGGTTTATGCAGATCAGCTGACTTATGATAAGATTCCAACGGTTGGATATGGCGTTGTACTTTACCCAGGGGATACTTTTTATAACAATTTGAGTGCGGAAGAAGCACATAGCCAGATGGTTAACTCGCTCAATAAAGCAAGTTATACTTCAGTCCTTAATCAATTTGTTCATGCAAATAATCTTTATATCTCTCAGAGCCAGGCGGATGCACTGCTTAGTTTCTCTTATAATTGCGGTTCCGGTTACTTTAGCAATATGGGACTGCAGTGCGATTTTCGTACCATCATGCTGAATGCAGTCGCTGTAAATAGCGGAGATGCAAATTATTCGGCGACTGCGACCGATACAGTCAAAATGTATGCGTCGGTGGGAGGAAACCAGTGCGGAGTGCTCTCCAACGGAACCGGTGTAACGGTGACAGGAATTCAGGCAGACGATATTAAAAACGTTTATTATAAAGTTCAGACTTCTAATGGAGAAGGCGGCTGGGTCAATGCTGGGTATGTCCATATTGATGATAGCTACGGACTTAAAAAAGATTTGAATTATACGAATGCGAAAGCAATGGGAAATGAATTTTTGCTCTGGTGCACGGCCGGAGGAAATGCTTATGAAGGCTTAATGTATCGTCGTCTTGGAGAAGTCAATGTTTATAAT
Source organism: Ruminococcaceae bacterium UBA5450 (assembly GCA_002424295.1). Lineage (GTDB taxonomy): Bacteria > Bacillota > Clostridia > Oscillospirales > Acutalibacteraceae > Caproicibacterium. Next base: position 8,760 of record DIQY01000062.1, read on the forward strand.
TACAACGAATATGATTTTGTTCGTTACAATAATCATGACTATGTTTATCCGAGTGCCCTTCAGGGGCAGATTTCCTAAAAAACAAAAAATCGCTTTCCACAATGGAAAGCGATTTTTTGTTTTATTTTTCAATCGGTTAGCTGTACGTATTGCTTGATTTAGTAATATTAAAATAAAATGTTTCCATAAAATCCTCCTTTTAAAGAAGGCCATTTTATAGTATACTAAAACTGAATAAAATTTTACAAAAAGGAGATTGCTTAAAATGAAAAGTCGTTTTCTGCATGCTAATTTAAATGTTCTCGATTTGGAAAAGAGTATCGCTTTTTATCATCAAGCGCTTGGACTCCATGAAGTGCGCCGAAAAGAAGCGAAGGACGGATCGTTTATTCTGGCTTTTTTGGAAGACGGAGAAAGTGATTTTCAGTTGGAACTTACATGGCTACGGGATCGCAAAAAGCCCTATGATCTAGGCGATAATGAGCATCATCTTGCATTTCGGGTCGAAAGCAAGGAAAAAGCTCATGAATTGCACCAAAAAATGGATTGCATCTGTTATGAAAACAAAGAGATGGGACTCTATTTTATCAGTGATCCGGATGGATATTGGCTGGAGATTCTGGACTAATGTAGTCGATTTCCTGTCCGCAGTGAGTTAGATTTACTAAATGGCTTCGATAAGGATCCGCCATGGGATCTTCTTTCACTTTTTCGAAGCAGGAATAATTATCTCCAAAATGCATAGGGATACAGAGATTTGCTCCAATAGTTCTCATAAAATAATCCAGCCCCCAGAGATATTGATTTTCCAGGCGCGGATCCATGGGAACAAAAGCAATATCGACCTTTTTGCCTTTTATGGAATCAATTTCTTTCTGATAGGCTGTTTTCATATGAGCATTATTTTCTTCGGTGTCACCTTCCCAATGCCACCAGTTTAAATCGCCTGCATGGTAAATGCAGAGGTTGTCTATCCAGATTAAAAACGCAACTCCCAAGTCGGTAGAGGTTAAAGTGTGAATTTTAATATCTCCCATATCGTAATCTGTATCAGGTGCCACGTAAAGCGCTTTTTGCAGTTTTGGAAGATCGTTGGAAAGAATATAGCGGATCTTTGGACAAAACTCGCGCCATTTGAAGATATGAGAATCAAAATGGTCATTATGACTGTGAGAAACAAATACGATGGTATCTTTTTTAGGTAGGACAGATTCATCAACAACGCCCTGGTCGAAGGTGCCGCCGGCAGTTGGATGAGTACAGTCATCGAAAATTAAAAGATGGTCTTCAGTTTCTACTACAAATCCACTGTTATAAAGATACCAGATCTTTGTATTCATGGAATCAGCTCCTTATTTTAAGTATCATATCTGCAAAAGCGGAATTTGAGAAACTCCTTTGACATATATTTTGCCAAGGAGGTTCTTTTTTATGAAATGTTTTGTTTTAACAAAGAGAAAGGCAATCTTAGCATTGTCGGTCGCGGTATGTGTTGCCGCCGGAATTGTATTTGGAATTCACGGAGCCGCTGCTAATGCGGCGGCTACAAAAACAAGGCTTGTCCCAATTTATAATGTAAAAACAGATCAAAAAAAGATTTCGATCAGCTTCGATGCAGCGTGGGGAAATGAACAGACGCAGAATTTAATTGATATTTTAGGAAAGTATTCTGTTAAGACCACATTCTTTGTTGTGGGATCATGGGTAGAAAAATATCCGGAATCCGTAAAAGCTTTGGCAGATGCAGGACATGAGGTGTGTAATCATTCGGATTCTCACCCACACATGCCACAGCTTCCAAGAGAAAAGATTGCATCGGAGATTCAAAATTGCAACCAAAAAATCAAGGCAATCACCGGAAAAGAGCCAACCTTATTCCGTGCGCCCTATGGAGATTATAATAATACTTTAATTGAGACTGTCAAGGGCCTTAATATGCATGAGATTCAATGGAATGTCGATAGTTTGGATTGGAAAGACCCAACGCCGCAGCAAATTTATGAGCGTGTGGTTGGAAAAGTTCAGCCGGGATCGATCGTTTTGTTACATAACGGGGCAAAAAATACGCCTGCTGCATTGCCTTCCATTTTGGAAACTTTGCAAAAACAGGGCTATGAGATTGTCCCGATTTCTCAATTAATCTATAACGGGACTTATAAAATTGATAATAATGGGACACAAATTCCAACGGATCAGGGAACTTCATCAGGAGGCTGATCTTTTTTGAAAGGATTTTAACATGGCACAGGTTACAGAAATTCGATTAGTAAAACGTCCGATAAGAATTACAAAAAAAACAACAATTGATGTAGCACAAGATGAAAATTGGTTTTCTATTTGGATTCATGAAGCAGGGCAGGAAAAAGGACTGACTCCGTGCCCCGTTAGTTTACAGATCAATCAAAAAACGGCAGAAGAATTGATGAATTTATTAGGGGAATTTTTGAATAAAAAGTAAAAAATTGTTATTCATAAAACAGTGCATTCCTCACAAACTAGGAAAGCAAACGCAAGAGATATAAAATTTATTTTGTAAGGAGTGTATTGAAATGACATCTAGTAAAAATGTTGTCCCTGAGGCTCGTGCCGCACTGGATAAGTTCAAGATGGAAGCAGCTTCTGAGGTTGGCGTCAACTTAAAGAATGGCTATAACGGAGACCTTACCAGCCGCGAAGCTGGCTCTATTGGTGGCCAGATGGTCAAAGAAATGATCAAAAAGTATGAGGAAAGCATGAAATAATTGTTTCCATTTTTGATCGGGGCACCATGCAAAAGCATGGTGCCTTTTTTATAATCTTTTTTCTTTTTTATATTAGCTATCATAATCCTCTAGAAGAGATCTCAATTTTTCATCACTTTCTACTTTAATTCCTTTTTCCAATAATTTTTGATCGGATTCTGGAAGAGAAGTGATCGAAACATTCAATTCATAAAATGGAATCTCTTCCTTTCCACGAAAAACACCAATATGGCCTTGATAAGACTGTAGCCGATACATGACCGTCAGATCAGATTCCGTACTGCTGCTTTCATAAATTGGAGGGCGGCTTTCTTGACTTGACGATGTATTTGCGATAGAATATACAAATAGATTGGTAGAAGGTTGAGAATCAGGCTGCTTGAAGACCGAAATGATTGCGGCACCGCAGACGGCGGTTACACAGCAACAAACGATCAGGAGAATATCCCGCTTCTTCATGATAGAAATCACCTCTTGAATAGTTTGTACCTGATTTGGAAAATTATTCTATATTTAATCAAATGGATTAGATTTTGTTTGCAATTTCAGGAGGTGTCCCTATGAAGAGACCGGATACGGATCAGTATGTGTCTGCAGGGAACGTGGATCATACTCCAGCCGCGACGGCGAAATCGTTCGGAAGAATTGTTTTAAAAGCGTTGCTTACGATTCTTACAATTTGCTTGATTACCGGTGTCATTTTAGGAATCGCCCTTTTTTCGTTTATCATGAGTATGAAAAATGAAAAAGTCGATTTTGATTTGACAAATTTAAAGTTAAATTACACCAGCTTTATTTATGTGAATGGAGAAGGGGATAATCCCGATAATCCGGTTGAGTTAACAACTCTTTATAAAGACGAAAACCGGGTTTGGGTTGATTATGGCGATATTCCCGACAACATGAAAAATGCAATGGTGGCAATTGAGGACAAGCGTTTTTGGGAACATAGCGGCGTAGACTGGGTGCGTACAGCCGGCGCAGCAGTTCATCTGCTGCAAAATGACAGTTATGGCGGCTCTACGATTACACAGCAGTTGGTTAAAAACATTACAAATTACGATGAAGTCAGCCTGACACGAAAAGTAAAAGAAATTTTTCGTGCTCTGAATCTCGAAAAGCAGTATAGCAAGGAGCAGATATTGGAAGCCTACCTTAACTATGTTAGCTTTGGTTCGGGGACACAAGGCGTAGAAGCGGCAGCAAAGCTTTATTTTGGAAAGAGCATTAAAGACTGTGATATTGCAGAATGCGCTAGTATTGCGGGAATTACGCAGAACCCGTCCAAATATTCTCCGCTGATTTATCCTGAAAATAACAAGGAACGTCAGCAGACAGTATTGGGAGCAATGCATGATCAAAAATTGATTACGGACGATCAATATACACAGGCCATGCAGGAATCTGAGAATATGCATTTTGTCGGCTATTCAGCAGAGGGTAATAATAATCAGACATGGGATTGGTATACAGAAGCTTTGGTCAGTGATGTGATCAATATGCTGATGGATAAATATAATATCAATTATGATACGGCAGTAGACAAGCTCTATCATGGTGGATATAAAATTTATTCGGCCGAAAATTGTAATTTTCAAAAATCAGCCGAGGAATATATTCTTCGTGATGACCTTTTCGGCGGCGATCAGCAGATGCAGTTGGGCTTTTATGCGATGGACTATCAGGGTCGTGTCCTTGCTACTTTGGGCAACCGAAATAAAAAGGAAGGCAATATGGTGCAGTCCTTTGCAACGGATACGCAGAGGCAGTCCGGTTCTTCCATTAAGCCATTGTCTGTTTATGGACCGGCAATGGATCAGGGCGTAAAATATGACAATGTACCAATTACCTATTCTACTTTAATTAATGATAAGCCTTTGGACAATTATTTTGGGCCAGGACAATCTGGACCAAACAACGCAGATAATACGTTCCATAGTTGGACACCAGTACAGAAAGCTTTGCAATGGTCCTATAATGCTAGTTCCGCTCAGGTATGCAATGCCATGGGACCGACTACAAGCTATAATTTCCTTGTGAATCAACTCCATTTTACCACCTTGGAGCAATCAGATAATAATATTGCTGCTATGGCAGTTGGTGGACAAACCCGTGGTGTAACAGTTAAGGAAATGACAGCTGGCTTTCAAGTCTTTGGGAACGGTGGAAAATATTTTAAACCTTATACTTTTTATTACGTAGAAGATCATGACGGGAATATGATTCAGGACAACCGTAACGAATCCAGTGAACAGGTAATCAAAGGAACAACGGCTGGAATCATGAATCATATTTTGCAGTCTGTTGTAAGCGGCGGTACTGGTACAGCTGCTGCAATCAGTGGCTGGCAGCTCTTTGGTAAAACCGGTACCAGTAATATGGGCAGCGCAACACCGGATAGTTGGTTTATTGGAGGAACACCAAAAGTTGTTGCAGGTATCTGGAGTGGTTATGAACAGATGAAAGATATCAGTTGGAAGACTGAATACTGCAAGCAGATTTGGCGTGCCTTGATTTCACAGTATCTTTCCGGTCAGACGGCGGTTCCCTTTGACTTAGATCCCAATATTGTAGAACGGACGTATTGCAAGAGCAGTGGCCTTTTAGCCGGAGATTCCTGTACGGATACTGCAATCGGCTATTATGATAAAAATAATCTTCCAGCAGTTTGTAACGGGGGAAGTGACCATAAGGGGAACAGTGGGACATCTTCTGGGATAAGTCCTTCTTCCTCCAGTTCGTCTGGAACGTCTTCAAAAACTCAAACGAGCAGCCCTCAAAGTTCTGCCTCGCAAAGTTCTGGCTCAAGCAGTCATGAACAGCCGTCTTCGTCTACGCCATCTCCTTCTTCTGAAGTACCCTCTTCATCGAAAACCCCAATTTCTTCTTTATCGGGTTAACTTTTAGGGGCTTAATTGAGAATAAGCTTGTGCTTTTATGATTGAACAGGTAGGTACTTCTTATGGTATCTGCCTGTTCTTTTCCTTCGTCTTAAATCAAGTGAATTAGTTGAAAGTTGTAGAAAAACATGATAAACTATAGAAGTTAAGTCTAATTTTAGCCTTTAATGATTATGCAGTTTGAGGGGGCTTTTCGAATGATAGAAATAGCGGTTCTTGGATATGGCGTTGTTGGTTCCGGCGTTGTGGAA
>DIQY01000120.1 GCA_002424295.1 Ruminococcaceae bacterium UBA5450
GGCGCAGACCGCAAAAAGGTCAGCGTATATGCAGCAGAGCAATAAGCTTTATTGAGTAGAATGATGAAAATCCCAGGCCGGAATTGCCTGGGATTTTTTCACTTTTTTGAGGAATTATCATTGTAAAAGGATTTTTCCAGGAGGGTTCTTATGTTTATAGACAATGCCAAAATTCATTTAAAAGCGGGAGACGGCGGAAACGGAGCCGTAACTTTTCGCCGGGAAAAATATGTAGCAGCAGGTGGCCCGGACGGAGGAGACGGCGGCAAGGGAGGAAATATTGCTTTCTTGGCAGACGACAATCTTTCCACACTGGCTGATTTTCGCTATAAGCGCAGATATGTGGCTCAAAACGGAGAAAATGGGCGTGCAAAGCGCTGCTTTGGAAAAAGCGGCGAAGATCTGGTGATCAGAGTTCCCCGTGGAACTCTGATCAAAGATGCAGAAAGTGGACGTATTTTAGCGGATATTTCAGATGTAGAGCCGCAAATAGTGCTTCGCGGTGGACGCGGCGGATGGGGGAATACCCATTTTGCAACGCCGACAAGACAGGTTCCGCGCTTTGCAAAGCCGGGAACGCCCGGTGAAGAGATGGATGTTCAGCTGGAACTGAAGCTTCTTGCAGATGTGGGATTAGTGGGCTATCCAAATGTCGGGAAAAGTACGCTTGTCAGTGTTGTCAGTGATGCAAAGCCAAATATTGCAAACTATCACTTTACAACCCTTACTCCGGTTCTGGGGGTTGTTCGCATGGGAGAAAGACGCTCTTTTGTCATGGCGGATATTCCGGGCCTGATCGAAGGTGCATGGAAAGGCGCCGGACTTGGACATGAATTTTTGCGCCATGTAGAGCGCTGCCGTCTGCTTGTTCATGTGGTGGATGTTTCCGGCAGTGAGGGGAGAGATCCAAAGCAGGATTTTGACAAGATCAATCAAGAACTCGAGAAATTTGATCCGGATCTTGCAAAACGGCCGATGATTGTGGCAGGCAATAAATGTGATATGGCAAGCAATGAGCAGATCGCGGATTTAAAAGCTTTTGTGGAGCAAAAAGGATATTCATTTTTCCCGATCATGGCGGCAATTCGCTATGGAGTAGATCCGCTGCTCAATAAGATCAGCGAAATGCTGTCGAAACTTCCACCCATTCTGCGGTATGAGCCGCAGCCGGCACCGATTGTTTCGCCGGAAGAATTGGGACAGGGAGAAGTTCAGATTAAGAAAGAAGACCATGTTTTCTTTGTAGAAGGAAAATGGTTGCTGCAGGTGATCCGTTCCGTCAATTTCGATGATTATGAATCTGTTCAGTATTTTCAGCGTGTGCTGATTGAAACCGGTGTGATCGATAAGCTGAGGGAAGCTGGAATCCAAGAAGGAGATACGGTCAGTATCTATGATATTCAATTTGATTTTATTGAATGATTGAGTTGATAGGAAAGGAACGAAAGGAATGGATCGTTTTCTAGCGGAGACCGATTGTGACCCCAAAAGCTATAGTCCGCTGACATTGGCATTTATCGGAGACGGTGTCTTTGAGCTTTTTGTTAGAGAACGTTTGGTGCTTCAGGGAAATTGCCCCGTAAAAGAATTGCATAAACATGCAGTCGTACAGGTGCAGGCAGCAGCGCAGGCAATGGCGGTTCCAAAACTAGAACCAATTTTGTCGGAAGAAGAAATATCAGTATTAAAACGCGGGCGCAATGCCCATGTGGGACATGTACCAAAAAATTCATCAGTAGCTGATTATCATGCAGCAACGGCATTGGAGTCCCTTTTTGGATATTTATACTTAAAAGGTGACTTAAAACGTCTACAAGAACTTTTTCGGGAAATCTGCAAAATTCAGATGCAGAACATTGAAAAAACAAATTTTTAATAAACAAAAATCAGGGGGTGCTGCAGAAATTCTGCAAACGTCCCCTGATTCTCTGATTTTTAGGAATATTGGAAGAAGGATGAATTAGTTCTGATAATTGCGGCCAGTGCAGTCCTGAGAATTACTGTCGGACTTTTTGTTCTGAGCAGACTGGCTTTTTTTGTCCTGAGAAGACTGATTCTTTTTGTCCTGAGAAGACTGGTTCTTTTTGTTCTGAACAGAATTGTTGGTAGAATTTGTGCTGTCAGTGCTGTCAGAGCAGTTCTGACTATTATTATTGCTGTAACGATCCAAAATCACTCACCTCCTTCTTGGGTAGTATGTGAGGATTTAAAAAAAATATACAAATATACAAAGAAAGAGAGTTGATTCTGTTTGGAATTGCCGCAGGCATTTGTGGAAAGAATGAGAGAACAGCTAAAAGAAGAGGCACCAGCTTTTTTTGATTCTTATCAGAAACCGCCTTTTCGTGGAATTCGAATCAATCCGCTGAAATGTACACTTGAAAATTTAAAAAAATCGCTTCCATTTTCGCTTGTTCAAACACCATTTTCTCCTCTCAGCTATTATGTCACGGATGATCAGAAAATCGGCAGTTTTCCAATGCATCACGCCGGTGCATTTTATTCACAGGAGCCTTCTGCTTCGTCGGCAGTGACCGCTTTATCTCCTCAGCCTGGAGAACGAATTTTGGATTTATGTGCGGCACCAGGTGGAAAGAGTACGCAAATCGGCGCACTTTTAAATGGAAAGGGCCTTTTGTGGAGCAATGAGGTTGTGCCGTCTCGCGTATCGATTTTGCTTTCCAATATTGAGCGAATGGGAATTCGAAACGCAGTTATTAGCAACTGTGAACCGGAACATCTTTGTACATCTTTGCCGGAATTTTTTGATCGAGTGCTGGTGGATGCGCCTTGTTCTGGTGAAGGAATGTTTCGCAGGGATTCGCGTGCGATTGAGGAATGGAGTCCGGAACATGTAAAATCCTGTGCGGTCCGCCAACTTGCAATCCTTGAAAGCGCGCAGAAAGCTTTAACGCCTGGTGGAATTTTAGTTTATTCTACCTGTACCTTTTCCCAAGAGGAAAACGAGGGCGTTATTCAGGCATTTTTGAAAAATCATTCGGAATTTGAGCTGATTGATTCCGGAATTTCCGGCGGACGTCCGGCACTTACAAAGGCAAGAAGAATCTATCCGATGGACGGAGGAGAAGGCCATTTTGCGGCGAAACTCAAAAAATCGGGAGAAAAAACAGTAGAGCCAGTTTTTTCAGAATCGAAGCCAATTAAGGTTCCGGATTTTGTCCAAAAATTTTGGAAGGATACTTTTACGATTCCGATGTTTGGAATACTGGCTTCTATTGGAGATCAGTTTTTATTATTGCCCAAAGTGCCGCTGCCTATTTTAAGGGGACTAAATGTTAGGAGAGCCGGAATCCTGCTCGGGAGGGAACGAAAGGGCAGACTGGAACCCGAACATGCGCTTTTTATGACACTTGCTCCGGGAAACTTGCAGCATTGTCTGATGCTTTCTCATGATTCACCGGAACTAAAGGCATTTTTGCGCGGGGAGCAAATTTTGGCTTCAGACAAGCTTCCTGGATATGCGGCAGTGGCAGTTGACGGCGTTATTACCGGTTTTGGAAAATGTTCCGGCGGATTTTTGAAGAATCATTATCCCAAAGGACTGCGAATTCATTAAAATAGAATTTTTCGCTTTAAAGAATAAAAAAATGCAGCTTTGGACTTGAAAAGTTGCAGGAACAATGATAAAATAAATCAATACTTAATTGAAAGAGGGCATTTTTATGCAGGAAATCAGGGTAGAATTGACAAAAAATCCGAAGCAAAAACCAGCGCCGGGAGCGCCACTTCCCTTCGGCACGATTTTCTCTGATCATATGTTCCTGATGGACTATGATAAAGGAAAAGGATGGCATGATGCCAGAATCGTACCGTTTGGTAATCTTGACATGTCTCCGGCGGCAATGTGTCTGCATTACGGACAGTCTGTTTTTGAAGGAATGAAGGCTTATCGTGCGGTAGATGGCCGAATCCTTTTGTTCCGTCCGGATAGAAACATGGCACGTATGAACAGTTCAAATGATCGTCTTTGTATTCCTCAGATCGATGAGAAATTTGCAGAAAAGGCAATTGAGAAACTGGTTTCGGTAGATAAAGATTGGATTCCTACAAGTGAGGGCGCTTCTCTTTATATTCGTCCTTTTATCATCGGTATGGATCCTCATATCGGTGTTCATCCTGCGAATCATCTGCTCTTTATTGTAATTACCTGCCCGGTTGGAAACTACTATCCGGAAGGTCTTAACCCGGTTAAGATCTATGTTGAGAAGAATTATGTCCGTGCAGTTCGTGGCGGCATGGGCTATACCAAGACAGCCGGTAACTATGCAGCTTCTTTGAAAGCACAGGACGAGGCAGAAAAGCAGGATTATACACAGGTCCTTTGGCTCGATGGCGTTGAGCGTAAATACATCGAAGAAGTCGGTACTATGAACGTCTTCTTTAAGATTAACGGAGAAGTAGTTACTCCGGAACTACAGGGTTCTATCCTGCCTGGAGTTACTCGTATGAGTGTCATTGAGATCCTGAAAAAATGGGGCGTACCGGTGGTTGAACGCCGCCTTTCTATTCAGGAATTGGCTGATGCTGCAAAAGACGGCAAGCTGGAAGAAGCTTTTGGCAGCGGCACTGCAGCAGTTATTTCTCCAATTGGCCATCTTAAATGGGGCGATGACATCATGATTATCAACGATGGTAAAATTGGTGAACTGAGCCAGAAACTTTATGATACCCTGACCGGTATCCAGTGGGGCAAAATCCCGGATCCGTTCGGCTGGACAGTTGAAGTTAAATAAAATCATTAAACAAGCATGAATGAAAAACCATCTTCGGGAGGGTAATTCCGGGGATGGTTTTTTTGTGGAGGAAATCATGCGAAAATTGGAATTTTTTGTTCCGGAAAATTATAATGGGGTTACAGTAAAAGGTTTCTTAAGAAGCTATTGCCAAATATCGGCTCGTATGCTTGCAAAATTAAAGAGAGTTCCAAAAGGAATTACAGCCGATGGAAAATTAATAATTGCAACCGATCATTTAAAAACAGGGCAAAAGGTGATCTTGCAGCTTCCTGAAGATGAGCCGTACCTGTTGCTTCCAAAAGATGTTCCTGCTCCAAAAGTCTTATGGGAGGATCCTGATTTTCTTGCAGTTGATAAACGGGCGGGGCAGATCCTTTATCGGCGTCCTGGCCACGAGGAACGCAATACGCTGATGGCTTCTGTCTGCACATATCTGGGAAAAAATGGAGAGCCTGCTGCCTTTCGGCCACTGTATCGATTGGATAAAGATACGACCGGAATTATTCTTCTTGCAAAAAATTCATATGCGGCGTCTGCCGCGATCGGAAAAATTCATAAGGTTTATTATGCGGTTTGTGAAGGAATTTTATCCGGTTGTGGAACGGTGAATGCACCGATTGGACTGGTACCGGGACATTCTTTGCAGAGGATGGTTCGAGAAGACGGCGCTCCGGCAATTACGCATTGGAAAGTGATAGGATCGGGCAAAAATCAGACGCTGCTTGCCTGTTCTATTGAGACCGGCAGAACACATCAGATACGGGTGCATATGGCTTATTTAGGGCATCCGCTCTGTGGAGACGATTTTTATGGAGGCAGAAAAGACTTGATTTTTCGTCAGGCCCTTCACTGTGGATATTTAAAATTTATTCATCCGATTACAAAATCTGTTATCAAAATTTCGGCACCATTTCCAAAAGATTTCTGCACACTTTTGAGCGTTTGCAATATAAATTGCACAAAAGCTGTCTGTGAAATGGACCCGGAAACTCTTTTTTGACAAATATACAAAAAAAGCTTGAATTATGAATATTTATGCGATATAATCAAAACCGTTCAATTGATAATTCTTGAAGGGTTTTATGGAGGAAAAGATTATGAAAAAAATGAAAATGTTTGCAGCTTTTGCTTTAGCAGCTGCTATGATCGCTGGCTGCACCGCTTGCGGCGGCAGCTCTTCCAGCAGTGCTGCTTCTTCTACAGCAGCTTCTGGTACAACCACTTCTGCAGCTTCTGCGGCTTCGGATAGTGCCGTTGCTAAAATTAAGGCAGCGGGTAAGATCACGATGGTAACGAACGCAGAGTTTGAGCCTTTTGAGTACAAAGACAACGACAAGATTGTTGGTATCGATGTAGATATTGCACAGAAGGTTGCAGATAAACTTGGAGTCAAACTTGAAATCACCGATATTGCATTTGATTCTTGCGTACCGAGTGTTCAGACCGGAAAAGCTGATTTCAGTGCGGCAGGTTTGAGCGTAACGGAAGATCGGCTTAAGAATGTTGATTTTACGGATACTTATTATAATGCTTCTCAGGCAATCATTGTTAAGAAGGGTAGCGATATTAAGAGCCGTACCGATTTGAACGGAAAAACCGTTGGTGTGCAGCAGGGAACTACCGGTGATATTTATTGCACGAACGAAGATGGTTCCAGCGACATTAAAGTTAGCGAAGTAAAACGTTATCCTAAGGGAATGGATGCAATTTCCGATATGATTGCAGGACGGATTGATGCAGTTGTTATTGATAATTTCCCGGCTGAAAAATATGTATCCAAGAATTCAGATAAGATTCAAAAGCTGGATGAGGCACTAACAGAAGAAACCTATGCGATTGCAGTACCGAAGAACAGCGACCTCAAAGAAACAATCAATGGAATCATTAAAGAACTGAACGACAGCGGAGAAATGGATAAGATTGTCAGCCAATATATCAGTGCGGACTAATTAAAAATTAACATCTGATTAAACCGCAGGACGTGCCAGAATCGCCGTCCTGCGGTTTGGTGTTCAAAAGGGGGAAGAAAACCCTATGGGTTTTTGGAATGATCTTAGCGCCAGATTATTTGATGATTTTATCCGTCAGAATCGGTATCTGTATCTGGTCAAAGGACTTGGAAATACGCTGTTGATCACAGCAGGAGCTTTGTTGATTGGTGTGATTTTGGGCGTTTTAGTTGCTCTTGTGCGTGTGGCGTATGGCAATGGACAGCGCAGCTGGTGGATTCGTGTTTTGAATGCAGTTTGCGGTCTTTACCTGACAGTTATTCGCGGTACGCCTATGGTAGTGCAGCTGATGATTATGTATTTTGCGATTCTGACTAGTGGCGCGCCTCTGGTGATTGCAGTCCTATCATTTGGAATTAATTCCGGTGCTTATGTGGCTGAAGTAATCCGCAGTGGAATTCAGTCGGTGGATCGCGGTCAAACAGAAGCAGGACGTTCTCTGGGGCTGAGTCAAAAGCAGACGCTCATTAAAATCATTTTGCCGCAGGCATTTAAAAATGTAGCTCCTGCGGTGTTTAATGAATTTATCGCACTTTTAAAAGAGACTTCTGTTGCCGGATATGTTGGCATCCAAGATTTGACCAAGGGCGGCGATATTATTCGTTCCATTACCTATGATGCGTTCCCGCCACTTCTTGCAGTTGCTCTGATCTATCTGCTGATTGTGATTGGGCTTACAGCAATCCTGCATCATATTGAAAGGAGGCTGGCAAGAAGTGATCTCCGTTAAAAATCTTCATAAATCGTTCCGTACGATGAATGGTACGGTAGAAGTGCTCAAAGGCATCAATCAAGAAATTGTAGATGGAGAAAAAGTGGTTATCATTGGGCCTTCCGGTTCCGGTAAAAGTACTTTTTTGCGCTGTATGAATCTGCTGGAGATGCCAACCAGCGGAGAAATTTGGTTTGATGGAAAAAGGATCAATGTGCCTGGAGTCGATGTCGACGCGGTTCGCCGCCAAATGGGCATGGTATTCCAGCATTTTAACCTTTTCCCGCATTTAACGGTACGGCAAAATATCACGTTGGCTCCTGTGATGTTGAAGCTAAAAACACAGGACGAGGCTAATGAAAGGGCAATGCAGCTCCTGAAACGAATTGGACTTCCGGATAAAGGAGATTCTTATCCTTCTCAGCTTTCCGGAGGACAAAAGCAGAGGATTGCAATTATCCGTGCTTTAGCGATGGACCCGAAAATGATGCTGTTTGATGAACCGACCAGTGCTCTGGATCCTGAGATGGTTGGCGAAGTGCTGCAGGTTATGAGAGAGCTTGCCCAAGAGGGCATGACAATGGCCGTTGTAACTCACGAAATGAATTTTGCCAAAGAAGTTGCAACGCGGGTGCTGTTTGTCGATGACGGTCAGGTTTTAGAAGAGGCGCCGCCGGAAGAATTTTTTGAAAATCCAAAACATCCCCGTTTAAAGGATTTTCTTTCAAAAGTTCTTTAATGGACAGGGGGGATTTTTCAATTTGGATCGTCTGAAACTCCTTTTCTTTTCATAAAAAATATGATACGATTTAGAGTACGGAGAAATCCGCACTCTTTTTTTATGGAATTAAAAAGGACAAGCCTTTTCGTGAAAGAGACTTGGAAGGGGAGTATCAGCTATGCCTGCAGCAATTACACATTATCTGCAGTCCCAAAAAGTTTTGGAAGAAATGAAAAAGGAAAACATCCAGGTCCAAAATAGTGATGCGTTTCTTTGGGGCGCACAGGGACCGGATTTCCTTTTTACACATCGTTATTTGCCGTGGCAAAGGGGAAAAAGTCTTTGTCCATGGGGAGGAAAAATTCATCGGGAAGCTCCCGAACCTTTTTTTCGTGCGCTGCGTAATGTTTGTGGCCAGATGCCGGGTAGTTTGATGCGTTCCTATGCTTATGGATTTTTATGCCATTATTCTTTGGATCGGACTGCTCATCCATATGTGTATTATTGGGCTAATTTTTTAAAGGAAAAAGATCCTTCTCAGGACTTGAGTGTTTATCACAATGAGATTGAATCCGCTCTGGATACCATTGTTTTAAGGAGTGAATTAGGGGAACTTCCTGTTGATTTTCCGCTGACTCGTACGGTTCCGCAGGATGAGACAGTTCAACAAAAGATTGCAGAGCTTTATCAGCAGGTCATTTTATCGGCTTATGGGAAAAAAGTATCCCAAGAGGCTCTTTATCAGGCAACAAAAGATTGTCGCACGGCTTTTCGCCTTTTGACTGATAAAACCGGTTTAAAACGTGCCTTTTTGAGAAAAATCGAACATTCAGGAAAAATGGTTACCAGCCATATTCGCCCTATTATGGAAGATGAAAATTTTGATTACGCCAATATTTTACTGGCACCGTGGTCATGGGAGGGAGCGGAAGGAAATGGAAGCTTTTTTGACTTGGTTGATCAGTCGGTAGAAGACAGCATGGAATTAATTCGTCATTTCTTTTCTACAGACGATTTTCATGAATTTACAGAGGACAGAAATTTTGAAGGGAGAGTTATTTTAAGTGAATCAGATTAAAAGTTTTTGTGTGAACCATGATGTATTAACGCCTGGCATTTATACTTCTCGTATTGATGGGGATATTACGACTTATGATATTCGTATGCGCAGACCAAATCATCCGCCATTTTTGGAAAATGCCGCGCTGCATACGATTGAGCATTTGTTTGCAACTTTTGCCCGCAACAGTGCTTATTCCGACCAAGTTATTTATTTTGGACCAATGGGTTGTCGTACAGGATTCTATTTTTTGGTGCGCAATCTTCCTCCTCAAACAGCAATTAATTTAATTATCGAGATTTTTCAAAAGATCGCTCTTTATCAGGGAGAGATCCCAGGAGCAAAAGCGAAAGAATGCGGAAACTATAAGGAACACGATTTAAATGGAGCAATTTGGGAATCAAAGAATTTTTTGCCTGTCATTAAACACTGGACTGTTCAAAATTTACAATACAAACAATAAAAGACAAATTCCGTTGTAGAAATTGACAATTAAAAATGGTTGCAAAATTGTAATCTTTGCGGTAGAATATAATTCATTACAAATATGTAATACAAATTACGAATGCGTAATATATTCTATATGCAAGGAGGAGCAATCATGAGAAATCCAATCGGAGACCGTCGTTCTCATAGTGATCATTCTTTTCTTTCTCAGGCAGGCCGTGAGACAGAAACCTATTTTTCTGCGGAGAACGACTGGCAGAAAGAGAGTTTTTCTGCCACGTTTCGGGATCGAAGAGTACGCTATGCGGCCAGCCTTTTAGTAGTAGCTTGTTTGATTGGCGGCATACATCTGATGACACCTAGAATTACCGCTTATGCGTCGGTACAAAAAGCATCTCAAAATCAGGAAGTACAAACAGCTGCTTCTGATTTGAAAATTAATACAAATCAGACTTATGTGCCTGCTTTTCGAGCAACGCCGTCTTCCGTATCGGATCACCTTTCTTCTTCAGCAGATAATCTACTTTTACAAAAGGACCAGCAGATCGGGGTTGACAGCTGCGGGCTGTATATAGATGGAAACTTCGTAGGTGCAGTAAAAGAGGAA
>DIQY01000128.1:0-2772 GCA_002424295.1 Ruminococcaceae bacterium UBA5450
TTCCGACACTGCTGAGTTCGGCGATTACGAGACCGGCAAACGTCTTGTCACGCCGGAAACCAAAGCCGAGATGAAGCAAATTCTTACCGAGATCCAGGACGGCACCTTTGCTTCCAAATGGATCGCAGAGAACAAAGCAGGCGGTCGTGCACACTTTAATGCATGCCGTGAAAGAGCTGCTTCTCATCAACTGGAAAAAGTCGGTAAAGAGCTGCGCAAAATGTACGCTTGGAACGAAGACAAATACGCCGACTAATCTTTTAAAACTTGCGGCATAACTTACCCTATAAAGTGAAAAAGGAAGGCTTCCGTACCAAATTGGTATCGCGAGCCTTTCTTTTTTTGTAATTATAATTGCATAAATTTTCAATTTATGCTACAATTCTACATAGAAAGTAATTATTTTTATTTTAATTGTATGAAGGGGGCGCTTTTTATGCTAGACAAAAAAGTTGCAGAGCTTTTAAATGCTCAAGTTACACAGGAATTTTACTCTGCCTATTTGTATCTGGATTTTTCCAACTACTATGCTATTGAAAGCTTAGATGGTTTTTCCAACTGGTACAAAGTGCAGGTGCAGGAAGAACGAGATCATGCTATGCTAATGCTCCAATATCTTTTGAACAGCGACGAAAAGGTCACTCTGGATACCGTCAAAAAGCCGGATAAAAAGCTGACTAAATTTGAAGATCCTTTGCATTTTGGTTTAGAGCATGAGCGCTATGTGACCTCTTTAATTAACACGATTTATGCTGCCAGTAATGACGCACATGATTTTCGTACCATGCAGTTTTTAGATTGGTTTGTGAAAGAGCAGGGAGAAGAAGAAAAGAATGCAGAAGATTTAATCAAAAAGTATGATTTGTTTGGGAATGACCCTAAGGGACTTTATATGCTGGATAATGAACTGAAAACTCGCGTCTATGCTGCCCCTTCGTTGGTCCTGTAATTTCTTAAATATTGTCTAAAAACAGTCTCAGAACCTTTTTGGGCTCTGAGACTGTTTTTTTTACCAACTTTAAATCTATTCTATTTGGAGTGTTTCGCATCTTTAAACAACTAGTCTTGTCCAATCGCTAAAAAATTTCTTTTGGAAATTTCTGCAACCTCTTTTCTCAATGTTTCAATAAATACGCGAACATACATCGGCTGACTCATATGGCTGTGCGTCACTAGATCGATGTGCAATTTTCGGTCCAAATGATTAATAGGCAACATATAAAGCTTTTTATTTTCACTGCAAGTGAGGTTATGCCGATAGGCGGTCGTGAGCAGCATTTTGGGGCAGAGCGATGCACAGATTCCTTCTGCACAAAGAAGAATTTGTGTCTCACTATCGCTGATATTATACATGACCTTTAGCTGAAGTTTTCTGTCATTCAGGTATTCTTGAAGCACTCGATTTACTTTTCCTGTTTTAAAACTAAGCGTAAAAGGAACATCACAGAATTTTTCCATATCCACCCCTTTTTGCATCATTTTAATTTCTTCCACACGAAAATAGCTATGCAGAAGTTCAGAAGAAATCACCAATACAATTTCATCTAAAGCGATCGTTTGAATGCAAAGTTCAGGATTTGGGTCTGTATTCACACCGATAAAAAGATCAATATCTCCACGCAGCATTCTTTCCTCTAAAACTTGCGTATCCTCTATACAAAAAGAAATTTTCACTTTTGGAAAAGCTTCATGATAGTGTGACAAAACTGCCGGAAGGATGACCGGTGCTCGGGATGTACTGATCCCAAGCGTAAATTTTCCGACTTCCCCATGCGCTATATCCTTTAAATCACTATTCATTCGTTTTTCTAGGATCTGAATATTTCTAAGATTCTGGAGCATCACTTCTCCCGCTGGTGTCAGCTTAAATTTTGGCCTTCGTTCAAAAAGTCGAACCCCATATTCTTTTTCCAACCGCTTAATATGGTCACTGACACATTGCTGGGTAACAAATGCTCTTTCTGCGGTACGAGAAATATTTTTCTCCTCTGCCGTCATCAAAAAAATTTCATATCCTGTTTTCAATGAAAACCCCTTCTTTAGCAAGTTCCTCCTGAATTTCCGCCGAAACGATCGTACGGGAAAACTCCGGATGTGTCAAAACCATGCGAACCCCTCTGTGTCTTCCTTCTTTGCAGAGAATAACGGATTCTTTCGGACTTAAATGTCCGCTTGCCAGCGTTGCATCATACCGTTTAACAACATCCATAATCTCATAGACACAATTCTTAAAATGACCTTTCTGGTCAAGAATTGTAATTCCTGGGCGATCAAAAAAATCCCCCGACATATTTCCAAAAGTCAAACTGTTGGCCGCATCCTGTGTTGGCATCCAGATAATCTTCGCACCAAATCTGAGCGCATTTTCCACCGCGTAAACATTTAACCCTCCTACGGGCCAGTTTAACGCAACGGCACCATACGCCTTTGCTCCAGCGTGTGCATACTGATTCACCAAGATAGCACGGGCAACTGTTGATTCGTAGTGACTCTTTAAAACAACTCCTTTCATTCCCACTTGGCTGGCTTCTGCTACCAACTGAAAACAATCCAGCGACCGCGGAAACACCGAGGGTAATGTATGAATATGTAAGTCATACCCTCCCTTCATTAGTTCACTTGCTTTATCATCAAAATTTTTCACACCTATCTGCTTCCTCCATTATGGAATCTATTTCCAAAGAAGCAGGAGGTCGGCCTGATTTTTGCTTTGTTGGCTAAAGTATATCATCGTGTTTTAACAAGGTAAAACAAGTATTTTCAGAATATCCA
>DIQY01000128.1:2964-17184 GCA_002424295.1 Ruminococcaceae bacterium UBA5450
ATATTTTATATAATAAATAGTAAATATAGGACTTTTGTGAAATTTATTTTCAAAGCTTTCGTATAATATTACTGTAATCTTCTAAGGATATTTATTGATTGTTTTTTTTAACGCATGTCATTTTCCATTTATAAAAAATAATTGTCCAATAAACAGCATAAATATTTGTATATTATTATTAATTTACTCTCAGATCATTTTAAAAACTCTTTTTATTAACAGTTACCACTTTCTGCGGGAGATCTTTTTGGGACAGAAAATCACATTTTTTTCTAATATTTAAAAAAATGTCAAAAACCATTGACATCACATTTGAATATACTTATAATAAGTAAGATTCGGTAGGTGAGGTTTTTGCAGGGATATGGATTGTTGCCGCAGAGTGGTGGAGACACCATGGAGAAGGTTGGAGCAGGCTATATCGAACTTAAGGTGTAGCATAATACAGTTTCACTGCCCTGCAAAACTAAAGCTCAAACGAAGAAGTCAGAAGTGCTTTTTTACACTCCCATATATTCTTGACCGAATATATGGGAGCTTTTTATTTTTTAGCATATTTTGACAACTTTAAAATCGAAAATAATTTTTGATTCAAACGGAGGTGAGAAGAATGGACTCTGGGAGTAGCAGCGGCACAGTCCCCGACGGATGGCCTACATCAGAAATGGAAACAATGAAAAAATCAAACCATGATTTCATTCTTCTCTGTATCTGATCCTCCGTCCTATAAAAAGTGCCATACTTCCTCCTTTTAGCACAATGCCAATCTAAAGAAATGGAGGTACGAGCGATGAAAAAAAATCCAAAAACAGTTTTAACCAAAAAAAGTCTCTCCATGGCAGATTCGTGTAGTACAGAAGTTAAAAATCGTCTTTTATTTGCTTCGACTCACGATGAAGCAGAAGTCCTGCAAACACTTGGTACCGGGGCTGCTGGATTAAACGAAGAAGAGGTTGAAGCCGCAAGAAAATCTTTTGGCAGCAACATCGTCATGCATAAAAAGAAACAATCTCTTTTTAAAAGAATTTGCAGCGCTTTTATCAATCCTTTTACAGCGATTTTGTTTGCGCTTGCCATTATCTCGGTGTTTACTGATATTCTTTTTACAGAACCCAGTGAACAAAATTATACAACCGTCATTATTATCGTAACGATGGTAATGATTTCCGGAGTTCTGCGCTTCATCCAAGAAACGAAAAGTGGAAACGCAGCTGCAAGCCTTTCCAAAATGATTCATACAACGACTTGCGTCGAGCGTCAGGAATCCGGCAAACAGGAAATCCCCCTGGAAGATGTGGTCGTCGGCGACTTCGTTTACCTTTCCGCCGGTGATATGATTCCAGCCGATTTGCGGATTCTTTCCGCAAAAGACCTTTTTATCAGCCAATCCGCGCTAACCGGCGAAAGCCAGCCGGTTGAAAAATACAGCGCTCCTGCAAGCGAGCAGAACTCCTTGACAGAAATTTCGAATCTTGCTTTTATGGGAAGCACCGTGATTGGTGGGAGTTCCAAAGCTGTCGTGGTCGCTACCGGGAACGATACCATGCTCGGGCACATCGCAAAAAGCCTGACAGAAAAACCACCAAAAACCAGTTTTGAAAAAGGGGTCAACTCTGTTTCATGGGTCCTTCTTCGGTTTATGCTGGTTATGGTACCGATTGTCCTTTTCATTAATGGATTTACAAAAGGTGACTGGCTTAAGGCATTTTTATTCGCAATTTCCGTTGCCGTAGGTCTTACACCAGAAATGCTTCCCATGATTGTGACTACCTGCCTTGCAAAAGGTGCTGTCGCAATGAGTCAAAAAAAGGTAATCATCAAAAGTCTTAATTCCATTCAGAATTTAGGCTCTATCGATTTGCTCTGCACTGATAAAACCGGAACTCTTACACAGGACCGCGTGATTTTAGAGTCCCATCTGGATGTCGAGGGCAATGAAGACTCCCGCGTACTGCGCCATGCTTTTTTAAACAGCTATTTTCAAACAGGGCTTAAAAATCTAATTGATCTTGCAATTATCTCAAAACAGAATGAATTAGAGCCTGTCCCCATTGAAAAAGACTATCGAAAAGTGGATGAAATTCCATTTGACTTTAACCGTCGTAGAATGAGCGTTGTGGTCTCGGATAAAAATGGCAAAACGCAAATGATTACAAAGGGTGCCATTGAAGAAATGCTCAAATGCTGTTCCTATGCTGAACTTAACGGGACAGTGAAGCCGCTGACGAAAGAAGTCCGTTCCTTCGTCATTTCCAAATCTGATGAACTAAACGCTTCCGGCATGCGTGTTATTGCGGTCGCACACAAAACAAATCCTGCCCCAGTCGGTGAATTTTCAGTAGCAGACGAAGACAACATGGTCTTGATTGGCTTTCTCGCCTTTTTGGATCCTCCGAAAAAGACGACAGCCAAAGCAATCCGCGCATTGAATGAACACGGTGTTGCTGTTAAAATTCTGACCGGAGACAATGAAAAAGTCACCTGCAGCATCTGCCGTCAAGTAGGGATTCCAGACAATCGTATGCTTTTAGGAGAAGACCTCGAAAACATGACGGATGCTGAGCTCGCCAAAGAAGCAGAAAATACAATGGTCTTTGCAAAGCTGTCTCCCACTCAAAAAGCGCGTGTGATTCAAATTTTCCGGGATAATGGCCATGTCACCGGATATATGGGCGATGGCATCAACGATGCTGCCGCTATGAAAGTCGCCGACGTAGGCATTTCTGTTGATACTGCTGTAGATATCGCAAAAGAATCTGCGAATGTGATTATGTTGGAAAAAGACTTGATGGTTTTGGAAGACGGAATCATCGAGGGAAGAAAAACATACGCGAACATGATAAAGTATATCAAAATGACTGCTTCTTCTAATTTCGGAAACATGTTTTCCGTTTTGGTAGCCAGTGCATTTCTTCCTTTCCTTCCAATGGCTTCTATTCAGCTATTATTGCTGAACCTGATTTATGATATCTCCTGCACCGCCATTCCTTGGGATAATGTAGATCGGGAATATTTGCAAAAGCCGCGGAAATGGGATGCTTCTTCTATCAGCAAATTCATGCTCTGGATTGGCCCCACCAGCTCAGTATTTGATATTGTCACTTATCTTCTCATGTATTTTTTTATTTGCCCTATGGTCTGCGGCGGGCAGCTCTTCCAGCAGATCACGGACCCTTCTTTAAAATTACTTTATATCTCGACTTTTCAGTCCGGATGGTTTGTTGAATCCATGTGGAGCCAATCTTTAGTGGTCCATATGATTCGCACCCCTAAAATTCCATTTCTACAAAGCCGTGCTTCTGCGCCTGTGCTGTCTCTAACGGCATTTGCTATTTTAACGGCAACACTGATCGTGTGTACTCCTTTGGGAACATTTTTAGGATTTTCTCCTCTTCCTTCGATTTATTTTGCATGGCTTTCCGCGATTGTTATCGGTTATATGATACTCGCGACCATTGTCAAAAAATTATATATTAAAAAATATGGAGAACTACTTTAAAGTATTTAAGAATGAGAAAGCCCACGCGAAATTCGCGTGGGCTTTTTCATTCTTAATCAAACCAATCAAAACGAAATAAATTTTAAAAATATTATGCCAATACAATCAGCTGTTTTCTAAGACACAAAACTCTTTTAAGAATTCATCTCCCAGAGAAACTTCCGTCTTGTCTCCGTTTGCCATATTCTTAATCATGACCCGGCCGCTCTTGATTTCATTATCCCCTAAAACCAGACTGAACCGTGCCCCAATCTTATCGGCATACTTCATCTGTGCCTTGAGCCCGCGCCCAATCTCATCAAATTCTGCATAAAGGCCGGATTCCTTGCACTCCTGTGCCAAAAGGAATGATTTCTCCCGCGCTGTATCCCCAAGAGACGCTAAGAAAAGATCGCAGCGCTTTTTCGGCGGAAATTCAACCTTCTGCTCTTCCATCGCAAGGATTACGCGTTCGAGTCCCATCCCAAATCCCAATGCAGGCGTCGGAGTTCCTCCCATTTCTTCTACAAGTCCGTTATAACGGCCGCCGGCACAAATCGCCATTCCTTTATAGAGAAATTCAAAGACGGTATTTGTATAGTAATCTAATCCGCGGACAATAGACGGATCAATGGTATAAGAAATCCCCATTGCCTCCAGTGCATGCTTTACGCCATCAAAATGTTTCTGGCAATCCTCACAAAGAAAGTCTAAAATCTTTGGCGCATTTGCTGCGATCTCTTGGCATTTTTTCTCTTTGCAGTCCAAAATCCGCATCGGATTCCGTTCAAGACGAGACAAGCAGGTTTCACATAGTTCTTCTTTGCGGGCAGAAAAATATTCTTTCAGTGCCTTTGTATAAGCTGCCCGGCAAGTAGGGCAGCCAATAGAATTAATTGCAAGTGAAATACCGGCAATTCCAAGTCTTTGCAAAATAGAATATCCAACGCCGATCACTTCGGCATCCGAAAGAGGAGAATTGGAACCAAACATCTCGATTCCAAACTGATGGAATTCCCGCAGTCTGCCTTTCTGCGCTTTTTCATAGCGATAGCAGCTGGTCAAATAATAGAATTTTTGCGGCATTCCGGCAGAAAGTAAGCCATGCTCCAAAAAAGCGCGCACCGCACCGGCTGTTCCCTCCGGGCGAAGTGTAATGCTGCGGTTGCCTTTATCTTTAAATGTATACATCTCTTTTTGTACCACATCGGTAGTTTCCCCAACACTGCGCAAAAAAAGTTCTGTATGTTCAAAAACCGGTGTTCGAATCTCCGAAAATCCATTCTTTTCAGCTTCGTTTCGTGCAGCCGATTCTACTATCTGCCATTTTTCACTCTGTCCCGGCAAGATATCTTCTGTTCCGCGAGGTGCCTGCGTAATCAGTTCCATAAGAATTTTCCTCCTGAATCATTTCAAAAGCCATCAAAGCTCTTGGGTCTTGATCTCAAATAAAAATGTTATTTTTTATTATACCATAAATTGACCGTTCCGAAAACTGCTTTTCTCTAAAAGAAAATCAGAAATCCCGCCCTGCCGGAGAGATACGGCAAAGGCGGGATTTTTTTAATGATTCGCACAAAGAGACCCACTGATAAAATCAGTGGGAAGGATTTACAATATTGCGCCAATCCAAATCGCCGCGCTCCAAACCATGAATCAAAACTTCCGCCGTTGCAATATTCGTAGCGACCGGAATATTATGGGTATCACAGAGACGAAGCATATTATTATCGTTGGGTTCATGCGGCTTTGCAGAGAGCGGATCTCTAAAAAACAACAGCATATCCACTTCATTGCAGGCAATTCGAGCAGAAATCTGCTGATCTCCACCCTGACTTCCGCTTAAAAAACGTTGTATTTTAAGGCCGGTCGCATCGCTGACCAGCTTTCCTGTTGTGCCAGTAGCACATAAATCATGACGGCTTAAAATCCCGCAGTATGCAATACAAAACTGGACCATCAATTCTTTTTTTGCATCGTGTGCGATCAATGCAATATTCATTTTTAACACTCTCCTATATCATTATTATTTTTTCGATATTTTTAAAACTTCTGCAGAGGCGGCAGTGGAACCTCATGTCCCTCTAGCCGCATGGCAAGTCGAGCAAAAGCTAACGCTGCAGGGCATTTCTGCGGAGGCAATTTCCGCACCGCTGCTGCACGAAGCTCCACATCTTCCGGAATGACTGCAATCAGCTGGATTCCAGTCTGGTCAATCAGATCATCTACATCAGTAAAAAATCCCGATTTTCGGAAAAAAGAAGATGAAAACCGATTGATTACAAGCCTTTGTTCCGTTATACCTGCTTCTAAAAGCTGCGCACGGGTTTTAAAAGAAGCCAATGTGCAAACTTTATCCGGTGTACTAACTACAAGGGCTCTGTCTGCCGCTGAAACGGCACTGCGAAAACCTGCCCCGATCCCCGCAGGGCAATCAATCAGCACATGATCAAAATAACATGCGATTGCGCCGATGAGCTCCCGCATGATTCCAGGGCTGACTAAGTCTTCTTCCCGAAATGGAGCCGGCATTAAATAAAGGCCGTCCTGATAAGAGCTGGGATAGATTGCCTGTGCAGGTGTCGCAGTACCGGAAACTACATCGGAAAGATCAAAGACCTGCTTCTGCGCAATATTGAGAAGCAAATCAAGACATCCTAGCCCTGCATCACAATCAACCAGAAGCACTCGACGCCCTCTTGCTGCCAATGCCAGACCAACATGCGCTGTTGTGGTGGATTTTCCTGCTCCACCTTTTCCCGATGTAATAACTGTTACTGCTCCCATATTAAAAACCTCATTTTCATAGTATCACAAGACTCTTAAATAGTCAATTTTTTTATCTAAAATCAACAGATATTTGTTAATACAAGCTAAAATACAGTCAAAATAACTGTTTTTAATTCTGTCTCCAGACTTTTTTTAACAAATTCATGATTGAAAGTATGCATCAAAAATATCTTTTGCGATATTTTGAGCATAACTGCCTGTTGCACCGTGCGGCAGCACCACAGCCACGGCAATTTGAGGATTATCATAAGGCGCATAGGCGATAAAAGTGACGTTATCGCTGCCGTTTGTTTCTGCCGTGCCGGTTTTTGCGGCAATCGCAATCTTATAATTAGAAAAGAGTGTTCTTGCAGTACCGGAGGTCACAACTTCTCTCATTCCCTCTTGTACTGTTTTCAGATTTTCTGCAGAAAGATAACTGTAATCAGAATTATCCACAAGTGTCTCGCCTTCTGTTGAAGAAACCGTATTCTGACGGCTATAATCGGTTACGTGATCAACCAAATGCACTTTTTTTCGAGTTCCGTTATTTGCAATCGTCGCAACATAATCGGCAAGCTGAGCAGGAGAAAACTGATTGTCGCTCTGCCCGATCGCCGCCTGCACCGTATCACCGTCATACCAAGTTCCACCCGCAGCGGTTCTGGATTCCGGGCCGGCAAGCGTTCCCTCTGTTTCATCGATCTCCACTCCGGTTTTTACCCCGAGTCCCAGTTTTTTCGCATACAGATCCATGCTTGTGATTCCCAAGCGATAGCCAGTCTCGCAGAAAAACACATTGCAAGACTGTGCTAAGGCAGAACGAACATCCATAGGGCCGTGCCAACCCATACAGGTCAAAATCAAACTCGGTTTAAAACGATCATAAACATGATTGCAGACAATTTTTGTCGTATCCGTAATGGCACCTTCCTGCAAAGCCGCCAGTGCAACACACGGTTTAAAAACAGAGCCAGGGGTAAATGCGCTTCCAAAAGCTCTGTCAACCTGTGGATTGGCAGCATCTTTTAAAAGAGAATCAAAATAAGAAGATTTGCTGTATTGAGAAAGATCATAAGTCGGATAGCTTGCAGCAGCCAGCACCGAAAAATCAGAAACTCTCAACGCTACCACTCCGCCGCCAACACAGTCTTTGACCGTCGCATGCGCCGCCTGTACATTCTTTGCAAGCGAATCGGCGGCAGCCTTCTGCACTTTGGAATCAACGGTAAGAAATACGGTATTTCCCGCTTGTGGCTCTTTGGTCACAGTCTCCTGCTGAACTTCTCCGCTGCTGTTATACTCAATTTTCTTTTCTCCTGCACAGCCCCGCAGTGTAGATTCCATCGCAGCCTCAATTCCAAATTTTCCAATTGTATCATTCAGCGTGTACCCTTCTGATTTTAAAGACTCATACTGCTTCTCAGAAAGCGCCCCCAGATTGCCTAAAATATGGGGCATCAAAGTTGGCTCCGGATATTGCCGGACCGACGTGATCTGTGTAGATACGCCGGGCAAATCATCGCTGTTTTCGCTGATGATTGCTACCGTTTCCTGACTGACCTTGCTGGAAAAAATATATGGAACCCCCAGCGAGAATCCGCTCATTGTCATGCCGTAACGCACCGACAAAATATCGCGCAATTGTTCAGGAGTATACTCTGAGGCATCATTTCCACTTCCCGCAAAATATCGTTTAGAAAGTGCGTCAATACAAGTCTGCGGATCGGCATCTTGTCCTACTTTCAAAAACTGATCGGATTTCAGATATGTAAGTGCATCTTCTGCGCCTGCTTGAAACTCGTATTTCCCATTTTGATATAAAATAGGCAGAGTATCATTCCAAGATTCTCCGCGCATTTTTAAAAGCGAAATCAATCTTCCAGTGATTTTATTAATTGACGCCGCCGACATTTCTCCCAGATTAAATCGGATTTCATAAGAAATTTGATTGGTTGCCAGCCCGACCCCATTAATATCCACAATTTCTCCCCGGGCAGTGGGAATCGTTTGTGTTGTGCTGACCGACTGCTCCGCAAGGGCAGAAAGCTCTTGTCCATCCACAAACTGCCACTGTATCAACCGAACAGCAAAAATACCGCAGGCTAAAATAAGAAGTCCCATACATACTTTCTTTCTGGACAACTGCTTTTTCCACAACCTCAAGTGATCCCACTTCCTTTCCGAAATTTTTTGATTAAGTATCAGCCGGCGCTCTTAGCCTTGTCGCTAAAAATCGATTCAGATAATAAAGAGGCACTGCAAATACCGCCGTATAAAGAGTCCGCGGCAAAAGATGGTAAAGCAGCAGATACCCGCTCTCTGAACTTCCCGGAAAGAAGGCGGTAAAAATCCACTGTAAAAAGGACAAGATCCCTCCCAGCGCCAAAGTGGAAACGACGGCACTCAAAAGGTTTGTCTTTAAAAATTCACTGGCTAGAAAGCTCACGCAATATCCGCCAATCGCGATCTCCAAGGCTTTTACTCCCAAAAAACTGCCGCTGCCAAAATCCATCAGCAATCCGCAAAAAAGGCCGCAGACCATTGCCGGCACTTCCTTTTCAAAGAAAGCCACCGTAACGACTGCCGGAATCAAAAGTACCGGCAAAGAATGAGATATTTCCGGAAAAAGTCCTGGGACCTGCTGCAGCAGATACAATAGCAAAAATTCGGCGCCATAAGCCATTCCCCGCAAAACCCCTGCCCGCCTCATGAGTTTCCTCCTGAGGAAGCTGTATTCTGGTCGGCTGCACTTTTTCCTGCAAAATTGGTGATTACCATCACATCTTTTGGATTTTTTAAATCTACCGCAGGTTGTACAAGTGCATAAAGGGAGGCGTCTGATTCACTTCGACTGACAGACTTAACCGTTCCCACCGTCAGATTTCTGGGGAAAAGCCCGCCGAATCCGCTCTCTACTGCAAGGCCACTGGTAACAACCAGGTCCCCTTCCTGCACTTTTGTGGTGGAATCCAGATAATTCATTCGAAGATATCCTTCGTCTGCCGATTGGACCGTACAACTCATAATTCCTGTTTCCTGCGTTTGGCTGTCGCGGGCTCCAAATTTTGCATCCGCATGGAACAGCGTTGTCACACGGCTGGAAGTGGGGAACACCTCGCTTACCCAACCGAGAAGCCCTGCATCTGTTATGACGGGGTCATTTTTTGAAACGCCGTCTCTAGACCCCTGATCAATCGTGATGCTTCCATACAGATCATCCGGATCTTTTGCAATCACTTCTGCCGCCAAAAGCTGATAATCCTGATTTTCTTCCTTGAGCCCCAGATATTTTTTATATTCTTCGTTTTCCCTTTTGAGCGTATCATAATTGATGAGCTGACGGTTCAAATCATTGACCTGTGCCTTGAGGCCTTCATTTTCGCTGAGAAGATCTTCTTTTGAAGTTGCTGTTTCCTCTGCATTTGCAGTAATCTGCTCCGACAAAGCGGCACTGACCCGCTGCATCGGCATTAAAAGCAAATTAACAGCACCTCCGAAGCCGCTGGAACTAAATGCGGCGGTAGAGAGCATCAAACAGCCCATTAAAACACATACCATCAGAAGTTTTCCGAGACTCTTTTTATGAGATCCTTTTTTCAACTCCACCGCCCCCTTTTTTTATCATAAAAGTCGGAAAAAAAGCAGAAAAGATCAGCGGATCCTTTTTTGTCCGAAGTCTTTCTGCTTTTTCGAATTCTCATTCTTTCGAATCATTCGGCTCGCTTTTCTTCGGCTCCGGCTGCTGCTCCCGCCGTTCTGCCTGCTCAATTCCCTGCAAACGCATTCCCGCGCCCAGCGCCACACAATCCAAAGGGGCATCCGCAATCCGAACCGGCAGGGAAGTCTCTGTTTTAATTAGTTCGTCGATCCCCCGCAGCAGTGCGCCGCCGCCTGTAAGTGTGATTCCATGGTCAATGACATCTGCCGCAAGCTCCGGTTCCGTTTTCTGTAGCGTACTGCGAACCGCATCAACAATCTCAGAGAGCGGATCAGAGATCGCCTCGCGAATTTCAGGAGCTGTAATCGTGATATAAGAAGGCAGACCATCCGCAAGATTCCTCCCTTTGACCTTCAGCGAAAGGCCATTTGATTCCTCCGTAGGATAGGCCGAACCGATCTGCAATTTTAATTCTTCCGCTGTACGCTCGCCAATCAAAAGATTATATTTATTTTTAACATATTGGCTAATGGATTCATCAAATTTATTTCCTGCTACCCGAACACTGGTGCTTGTAACAATATCTCCGAGAGAAATCATCGCAACCTCACTTGTCCCACCGCCGATATCCACTACCATAGAGCCAATAGGGTTCATCACCGGCAGCCCTGCACCCATCGCAGCAGCCATCGGTTCCGTCATAATTTCCACCTGACGCACACCGGCATCCGCCATCGCATCTTCCACTGCACGGCGCTCTACCTCGGTAACGCCGGAAGGCACACAAATCACGATTTTAGGCTTGGAAAAATGAGAAGGCTTCCCCAAAGTCTCCTGAATAAAATGTTTGAGCATGGTCGCGGTAATGTCAAAATCCGCGATGACACCGTCATGAAGCGGACAAACAGCCTCAATAGTATCCGGCGTGCGGCCGATCATCTCCCGTGCTTTTTCTCCGACTGCCAGCACAACGTCACTCTCGACGTCCACTGCAACAACGGACGGCTCTCTTAATATAATTCCCTTGCCTTTTCCATAAACAAGCGTATTGACCGTACCAAGATCAATCGCAATATTCTTCAAGCGCATAATTTGGAGAAGCTCCTTTCCCTTATTCTACTTTTCCGGATGGATTCCAACCTTTTTCAGAATCCTATGAATTTTCCCAAGCGGAAGTCCAACCACGCTGGTAAAACTTCCATCAATTCGTTTGACAAAAATGGCGCCGCGCCCCTGAATTCCATATCCGCCCGCTTTATCCATGGGCTCGCCCGAAGCGACATAAGCTTCGATTTCTTCCGGTTCAATCCGATAAAATTCCACACTCGTACAATCTTTATCTTCATAAACCTCGTTGTTTGCAACCAAGCAAAAACCCGTATAGACCTGATGTACCTGCCCGGAAAGCAGCTCGAGCATCTTTTTTGCCATTTCGGGGGTTTGGGGCTTCCCGAGAATTCTTCCTTTAAAAGCCACCAGCGTATCTGCAGCAAGAACTACATCTCCAGGATGCTGTTTCGCAACTGCGATCGCTTTCCGGCGTGCCAGTTGTTCCACCCGCTGCATGGGAGGGGTTCCGTGCGGGCAGGCTTCATTTACCTGCGCGGGAATCACCTCAAAATCATAGCCTGCCTGATGCAGCAAATCAGAACGTCTTGGAGAAGAAGAGGCCAGTATGAACATCAAAAAGTACTCCTTTCAGGATGAAACTGCAAAAAGAATTTTTTCCTTTGCAGTTCGTTTTTATTCTAAATGATAAAAATCGAAAAGCCGGTCGAATATTTTCTATTTTATCTTTCTATTTTATTCTTTATTCTCGAATCTTAATATGCGAGTAAACAAAAATTCCAACCAAAATCAAAATTGCCTGTAAAACATTAATGTTGACGGTAAGTCCAAAGGTAAACTTTAAAACATAAAGATCAACAACCGTCGGTTCCAATCCAAAGCTGGCTCCGGCCCCAAGAAAAGAAATCCACGGAATGGCAAGTGCTGAATCTCCGCCGACTTTTCCGAGTACGATCGCCAAAAGCAATATCACTATCAAAAGGATTGTGCGTAATAATTTTTTCTTCATAACAAATGATGGAACTCCTTAAAATATGATTAAAATCTGCCAAAACCGTATTTTCAGACAGAAGTTCCCGTAGAACCAAACCCATGCTCTCCGCGGACGGTCTCATCTAGTTTTTCTCTAAATTCCGGCTCCATCATCAAAACCGGGAGCACTAAAAGCTGTGCAAAGCGCTCATTCGGCGCAATGGTCCACGGCTCGCTGCCAACATTACAAAGCCCGACGATCAGCTCTCCGCGATAGTCGGAATCAATCACGCCGACGCTGTTGGAGGGAGTAATTCCATGGCGAACCCCCAATCCGCTGCGCCCGCAGATCAATCCAACACTATTTTCCGGCAGAGCCACCGCTACACCTGTGGGAATCCGGCAAAGCGCTCCCGGCGCAATCGTGACCGGTTCTTCCATACAGGCATAAAGATCCAGCCCTGCAGAATCTTTGGTTCCTCTAGTCGGCAAGATCGCCTGTTCGTTTAATTTTTTAAATACCAGTTTCATAAAACACCTCGATAAGATAATCCACGGGTCAGCGCACCCAAAATCGGCTTATCCTCTTTTAGATGCGTAAAAATGTTGCATTCTTCCTCTAAAGTTTCCGTCGTAAAACGTACGGAAACAAAATCCAAATTGGAAAGTTCTCTTTGTCTGCCAAGAAGCGAAAGCGGAACCGAATTATAAACTTCGCTGCACGCTCCTACACAGCTGACCGGAAACTCGATTTCTTTACGGTCAACAAGTGTCCGCGGGTTTCCGCAGCCACCCCACGGATTTTTCCTTCCCGGACAGCCACCGTTTGCGATTGGGCAGCACCGGGTCAGCATCAGTGCCTGCCGTCCGTAGACCATCGTTCCCCGGGGAAGTTGTCCTCCTAAGCTGCATGCCTGCTGCAAAGAAAGCTCAAAGCTCAGTTCTGTATCGCAGAGTCCCTCTTCTTCCAAAAAATTGAGTGCTTGCGTATTAAAAATATTCAGCGAATATCCGCCGTGAATTCTCATTCCTTCTTCTTGTGCCAACGCCACTGCATTGAGTGTTCCCGCAAAAACATCCAGGATTCCGATTTCTTTTGCTTTCTGTAGTTCTTTTCTCAACTGTTCTTCGATCCCGAACATTCCTCGCGGAAGCTCAATTCCCACTCGAAAGCCCCGTTTTTGTAAAGCAGTAAGTGTCTCCTGCGGCACACCGCACGGAACGTAGATCAATTCACAGCAATCTGCTTCCTGCGGAATTTCTCCGGTCGGAAAATGTGCCCGAAAAGAAACCTTTTCCGCGTGATGGGGCATTTTTTGAGGCAGTCTATATTCAAACGGAATTTTTGGGAAATCCGCTCTTTTATCAAGCAAAATTTCAAGCGTTTGACGTCGCAGGGCATTGAGCTCTTTCATTGGGACGGAAAGGCCATCCTCAATCTCGGTGGAAATCTTTTTAACAAAGAAGGGGGAACCACCTGTTTTACAAAGCTGCTCTTTGCAGCGTTCTTCGGAAATTGCTCTTGTTTTTGCATCTTCCGGTACAGGACCATCTACTTTTACCTGATGCCCATTTTCATCCTCTGCTAAAAGAGTCACCGGAAAGTCCTTCTTGATCTTTAGAAAAAAAGAAACCGACACCCGCGGATATTCCCCTTTATAAAGCTCATGCAGTTTTGGAAAAACCGCCTTTGCTTTTTGGGAATCTTCCGGCTGTCTTGTCCCGAACATGGAACGATCACGCTTGCCATCCGGAAATCCGGTTGTAAAACCGCTTCTCGAAAAGACCTGCTCTAAATCAGTTTGGAGCTCCTGCGGAATTTTCTCTCCGTCTGCTGCAAATCGGCAGGCACGGGAAGAGGCCGCAACATACTCAGGGCGCTTCATGCGTCCTTCTATTTTAAGGCTCATCACGCCGGCTTTTGTCAAATCAGAGACCCGCGAAATCATGGAAAGATCTTTTAAGCTCAGATCGTGTCCGGTTCCACCCGGTGCAGAAAACGGCAGCCGGCAGGTTTGTGCGCACTGTCCTCGATTTCCGCTGCGGGAACCAAGCATGGCGCTAAAATAGCACTGTCCGGAAACACTCATGCACAGAGCGCCATGCACAAACGCCTCCAGATCGATCTGCGGATTTTCTTTTTTACAGGCGGCAATTTCGGAAAGACTCATTTCTCTTGAGAGCACCACTCGCTCAAATCCAATCTTTTTGCAGAATCGGACTCCTGCGGGAGTATGGATACTCATCTGCGTACTCGCATGAAGCGGCAAAT
>DIQY01000128.1:17440-19783 GCA_002424295.1 Ruminococcaceae bacterium UBA5450
GCCTGCGGCAATTCTTCTTCCCTTAATAATGTATTGACGGTTAAATGGACCCGTACTCCTCGCTGATGACAAAGTTTAACCGCTTCTGAGAGTTCATCTTTTGTAAAATTTTGGGCACCTGCCCGCGCAGAAAAGCTCTGCGCACCAAGATATACCGCATCTGCACCGCCTCGTACCGCAGCAATCAGGGTTTCCATTTTTCCGGCGGGTGCAAGAACCTCAGGTTTTATCATGCTTGTCCTCTTTACTATCTTTAGAGTGTGTTTTTTGAAACAGGTTTACAAAGCCTTCCTGCTCCGGTATCTCCTCATTTGTCTTTGTATAGGTCCCGGTTCGCTGAATCGGCGCATTGGCTCGAGGAGCGGGCTGGTCAATCGGTTTTTCGCCCAACCGGGCGCGCAGAGATGCGACCTCTTTTTTCAGCCGTCCAATCTCTTTTTGAGCTTCTTCCGCTTCTAGGCGGGCACGGGAAGTATCTGCCAGATAGTCCTTGATCTGAGCGCGCAGCTTTTCTGCATCAGCCGCAGCTTTTTTATAGTCATCACAGTACGAAAGCGCCGCCACCGTTGCGGTTACCGTTGCGGAAGCGTGTTCATTTTCTTGCGAAAGATGTTCGATCGTATCGGCGACTTCCTTTGCGATTCCTTTTACATAGGTTTCGCTGTCCATGGCTCCGACCACACATTCAATTCCGCAAATATTTAACCGGACACTGTTTTTGCTCATGAGAAGGCTCTCCTTTCCCAAAAATCCTACTCCTTTGCAAGAAATAATCCTTACAAAAAGATTTGCAGAAAAATCAGATTTTCACTGCCTACGGATAATTTAATTGTATCACGGATCGTTCCCTCCGTCTAGTCTGCATGAATTTCAATTTTCTGTTTTTTTCTCTGCAAAAAGGGCCTTTTTAAGGACCTCCAGAATTTCGTCTCCGGGCTGCAATTTCAAGCTGACATACGGCTTTTCGCCGGCACCAACCAGCACTCTTCCCTTAAAGAGATCAGAGATTTCTCCGATCCACTTCATATTGAGCGTTTTGCTGTAAAAATACAGGCTGCCATTTTGCTGTTTAATCTCGGAAAAGCCCATTTTTCCTGCTTGATTCCGCAAAAGTGCCACTTGTATCAACCCTCCGACACTCTTTGGCGCATCCCCATAACGGTCGATCAACTCGTCCGTCACATCCATCGCATCCTCCTCACTGCGGATATCCGCAATGCGGCGATACATCTCCAATCTGCCGGAAAGGCTTTCGATATAGCTTTCCGGGATATGTGCCTCTACCTGCAAGTCGACTACACACTCTTCGTCTGTCTGAGGGGCTTCTCCCTTTTCAGCCGCGATTGCATCCGAAAGCAGCTTTAAATACATATCATAGCCTACCGCTTCCATATGCCCATGCTGTTCTCCGCCAAGAATGGAGCCCGCTCCGCGAATTTCCAGATCCCGCATTGCAATTTTAAAGCCGGAACCAAATTCCGTAAACTCCCGAATGGCCGAAAGCCGCTTCTGCGCAATCTCTGAAAGAACTTTATTTTTGCGGAAAGTCAGATAAGCATAGGCGCGTCTATTTGATCTTCCGACTCTGCCGCGAATCTGATGCAGCTGCGAAAGCCCCATTCGATCCGCATTATCAATAATCAGGGTATTGACATTCGGCACATCTACACCGGTCTCAATAATCGTTGTGCAGACCAATACATCAATCTCATGGTCAATCAGTTGACGCCATTGCTCCGAAAGCTCCTGCTCGCTCATTTTCCCGTGCCCGATCCCAATTCTAGCTTCGGGGATCCGCTGCTTTAAAGAAGATGCTACCCGGGTGATCGATGCCACATCATTATGCAGCCAATAAACCTGTCCGCCGCGGCGAAGCTCCCGACGCACCGCTTCCCCGAGTACTCCCGCATCATATTCCATCACATAGGTCTGTACCGGGTGACGGTCATGAGGGGCTTCTTCAATTACACTCATATCCCGTATTCCAGACATCGCCATATTGAGGGTACGGGGAATCGGCGTTGCTGAAAGGGTCAGCACATCGACATTGTTGCAAAGCTTTTTTAGCTTCTCTTTCTGTGCGACACCAAAACGCTGTTCTTCATCAATAATGACCAGCCCCAAATCTCGAAATTTTACATCCTTGCTGATCAGTCTGTGTGTTCCGATAACCAGGTCGACTTCTCCGCGCTTTAATTTCTGTAAAATTTCTTCCTGCTGCTTCGGCGTGCGAAAACGTGACAGCAGTTCTATCGTGACAGGGAACCCTTCCATCCGCCTGGTCACCGTCTGATAATGCTGCCACGCAAGGATCGTAGTCGGCACCAAAAGGGCGCATTGCTT
>DIQY01000099.1 GCA_002424295.1 Ruminococcaceae bacterium UBA5450
TGTCAAATTTCTTGACCGAAAAAGTATTCTGTAGTAAACTAAAAGATACGAGAGTGAGTGTAAGATAGAAAGAGAAAGTGAGGGCGAAATGCTGAAAACAGTTGTGAGCAATCCGCTCATCAATATTGGTGTACTTTCTTGGTTAATAGCGCAACTGATAAAAACGATTCGCTTTTATATACAGAACCGTTTTTATAATTGGCATCAAATGCTTGCAGCAGGCGGAATGCCCAGTGCGCATTCTGCTTTTGTCGGCAGTATCGTTTATACGGCGTGGAGGCTATTTGGATTTAGCTCGCCGATATTTGCGGTTTTAACCTGTTTTGGCTGTGTTGTCATTTATGATGCAATGGGTGTTCGCTGGGCGGCTGGCCGTCATGCAGAAGCAATTAACATTATGAAAGAGTGTCTTCTTGCAGATCCTGCATTGACCGAGGGGCGAAAAAAGAATTTGCTGCAGATTGAAGAAATGGATACTTCTTTGGGACATCGACCCAGAGAAGTCCTTGCAGGGCTTGTATTGGGTGTTTTGATTGCTTTTTTATGCCTGGATGTTTTTCATTTGGCATAAGAAAAAAGACTTCTTTGTATGTCTCAAATGCGAGATGTACAGAGAAGTCTTTTTTAAAATCATTGATTATCCATTGGTTCAATCAGCTTGAGTTCTTCCATCTTTTTTCGAATTGCAAGGAAATCCTCAAAAGCGTCCGCCTTTTTTCTGGGATCGCGCAGAAGCGCCGCCGGGTGCAACGTAGCAGTCATCCACATGTCGCCTTTCTGAGTCCATTGCCCATGCTCTTTTGTAATGCGAAGATTTGGATTGATGATTTTTTGTCCGGCAATTCTGCCGAGGCATACAAGAATTTTCGGGCGCATCAGAGCAGTTTGATTGCGCAACCATGAAATACAAGCATCTTGTTCTTCCGGAAGAGGGTCGCGATTTTTTGGTGGGCGACATTTTACAATGTTTGCGATATAGATATTTTTATGGCGGTCGAGTCCTACGGCGTCAAGATATTTATCTAGAAGTTGTCCGCTGCGGCCAACGAATGGTTCCCCTTTTAAATCTTCTTGTTCGCCGGGGCCTTCTCCGACGAACAAAATTTTCGATTGCGGATTTCCAACTCCGAAGACCAGATTGGTGCGCCCTTTACAGAGATCGCATTTTTGGCATTCGAGGCAGGCGGATTTTAACGTTTCCCAATTTTCATACATGATGATTGCCTCCGTCTGTTTATTGTATTTTTATTATAGCATAAAGGGAAAGGAAGCGACACATAAAAGAAATTTTTAGGGCGTATTTTTAAATGAGAGTCGTCAAAAATAACAGGTAAAAATAAGCAAAAGTTAAAAAAGTAAGAAAGTGAGGAATGGAAAGATGAAAATCGTGATTGTCGGCGGCGGATGGGCAGGGTGTGCTGCTGCTGTACGCGCAGCTAAAATGGGAGCTGAAACAGTTTTACTGGAACGTACTGATATGCTTTTGGGGACCGGTTTAGTCGGCGGAATTATGCGAAATAACGGACGTTATACAGCAGAGGAAGAAATGATCGCCATGGGTGGCGGGGAACTGTTTTGCTTAATTGATCAGTACTGCAGACATCGTAATGTTTCTTTTCCTGGTCATGAGCATGCAAGTATTTATGATGTTGGGAAAATGCCCGGGGCTGTAGAGCGGTATTTAAAAAGCTTAAATGTAGAAGTCCGATTCCAGGCACGTGTATCCAAAGTGGAGAAAAAAGAAAACAGCTTAATGGCAGTGGAGCTTATGGATGGAACAAAAATTTCTGGAGACGCTTTTGTGGATGCAACTGGAACAGCGGGGCCAATGCAGAATTGCGGAAAATACGGGAACGGCTGTGCCATGTGTATTTTGCGCTGTCCCAGTTTTGGCGGCAGGATTAGCCTGACCGGCCTCTGCGGAATTCAGGAAATTTGTGGTCAAAAGGAAGATGGTACGGTTGGCGCTATGAGCGGTTCCTGTAAACTATTAAAAGAATCACTTTCTCCAAAAGTAATTGAAACGCTGAATCAAAAAGGGGTCGTAATGATTCCAATTCCACCAGAACTGATCGAAAATCATCTTTCTATCAAAAGCTGTCAACAGTATGCACAGCCGGAATTTGCAAAAAATTTGATTCTGCTTGATACAGGACATGTAAAATTGATGACGCCCTATTTTAATTTACAGCGTCTTCATCAGATCCCTGGACTTGCCAATGCGCAGTATGAGGATCCATATGCCGGAGGCCGTGCAAATTCCATGCGCTTTTTTGAAATGGCTCCGCGGGATGATACACTCAAAGTCGAGGGCATGAAGAATCTATTTTGTGCCGGAGAAAAGGTAGGACTTTTAGTTGGGCATACGGAGGCGATCGTAACAGGAACGTTGGCAGGTTTTAATGCAGTACGGTTCGCTAAGAAGCAGGAATTGCTTACTTTGCCGGAATCAACTGCAGTTGGAGATGCGATTTGTTTCGTGAGGGAGCAGATGCAAACACCGGAAGGGATTCGAAAAAGGTATACTTTTTCGGGTTCAGTTTTGTTTCAGCGTATGAAAGAAAAAGAAATTTATACGACAGATATTTCCGCAATTAAAGAGCGTGTCGCTCAAGCAGGAATGGAAAACATTTTTGCAAAATAAAGAAATGGTGCCCGATAAAATATCGGACACCATTTCTTTGAATTAAGGAACTCAGGAAGTTTTTACTGCGGGAACTTCCGTTTCATCGGAGAGATCAGAATATTCCCAATAATCGGCATCATCAATCCCCGCATCTTTTGCATAGAAAACAGGATTTTTGCCTTGTTTTCTCTGATTTTCATAATTAGAAAGGACATGCAGATATTTGCGAGTCATGCAGAGCAACGCCGGTACATTTAAAATGGCCATTAGACACATTGTAAAATCGGCGATATTCCATGCAAGGCTGGTATCCATGATACAACCGATAAAAACGCCAACTACAATGCTGGTGCGGAACAATTTAAAATTAGTTGGTCTTTGCAAAATATAAAGCACATTGGATTCTGTATAATAATAATTTCCGATAATGGTGCTGAATGCAAAAAAGAAAATGGAGACTGTAATAATTAAAATTCCGAATTCTCCAAATTGAGAACCGACCGCTTTTTGTACCAGAGGCAGCGCCGATTCTCCTTTTGTGGAAACGCCGGTGCTTAAAACCATCAGGGCAGTTGCACTGCAAATCAGAATGGTATCGATATAGACTGCCAGCATTTGTACAAAACCTTGTTTTGCGGGATGAGAGGTTGCGACAGTGGCGGCAGCGTTTGGTGCAGAACCCATGCCGGCTTCATTGGAATAAAGACCTCTTTTTACGCCGTACATGATTGCAGAGCCGGAGAATCCTGCAAAAATAGTTTTAAAGTCGAAAGCATTTGCAAAAATACTGGAAAAGACCCCCGGCAGATTCGAAGCGTTTGTAATGATGACGACTAGACAGAAAACAAGGTAGATAGCAGCCATGACGGGAACCATCACTTCGGTAATTTTTGCAATGGTTTTCTGACCCCCAAAGACTGCGTATGCTGTCAGAGCCGCCATGATCAGACCGATAATGATAATGGCTGTTGGGTCGGTTCCGACATAACGCTCCATAGAAGAAGTGATCAGATTTGCCTGCAGACATTCAAAGCCATAAGCAAATGTGACGATCAGACAAATGGAGAACAAAACACTCAACCAGCGTTTATGAAAAACTTTTTGAATGTAATAAGCGGGGCCGCCGCTAAATGAGCCATCTTTGTTTTTCTTTTTATAGACCTGTGCCATGGTGCTTTCTATGCAGGCTGTTGCACCGCCGAGCAGTGCGGTCACCCACATCCAGAATACGGCTCCGGAGCCGCCCAGCGCAATTGCTGTTGCAACGCCGGCAATATTGCCGACACCTACACGGGAAGCGGTCGAAACCATAAGTGCCTGAAACCCGGAAACGGCTTGTGAATTGTTGCTTTTTTCAAATAATAATCGGTTGCCTTCTTTAAACTTTCGAAATTGTACAAATCGTGTGGCGATTGAAAAAAAGATGCCGCCGAAAATTAAAAGTGCAATTAAAATGTACCCGTAGAGAAAATCATTGATATTTCCGATTTGCTGACTGATAGCTTCCAATTTTTCCAACTCCTTTTAATCTTTTTATCTTTTTATGCTGTGATGGAAGACTGGTTTGCAAAATAATGAAGATTAAGTTCCTTGGATAAGTATTCGATCATATGTATACTGCCGACACTATTTCCTTTTTTATTGAGTGCCGGGCCAAAAGCAGCAATTCCAATTCCATTTGGGGCTGCAGATACAATTCCACCTCCTACTCCGCTTTTTGAGGGAATCCCCGCTTTGACTGCAAATTCACCCGATTCGTCGTACATACCGCAAGTCATCATCAAAGTTTTTACGATCCGTACGATCCACCCTTCGATCAGCCGCTCTCCCGTGGTGATATCAAGACCGTCATTTGCTAAAATCCAAGCATAATGAGCAAGATCTTTTGTCGTAACAGAAACCGAACACATCTTAAAATAATGATCCAAAATAATTTCGGGATCTCCCTCTAGGATGTGGTCACTTTCCAAAAGATAGGCAATGGAGCGGTTGCGCATGCCGGCTTTTTTTTCTGACAAATAGGTAGCTTCATTTATTTTAATTTCGTCATTTGCGCATAGCTTATGTACCAAATCCAAAAATTCTTTCACGGGATCTTTGCTGTCAATACAGCTAACAGTGACGATTGCACCAGCATTGATCATAGGATTAAAGGGGATCAACTGCTTGGTTTCCAACTGAACAATGCTGTCAAATCCATCACCGGTAGGTTCCATGCCTACTTTACTAAAAACTTTTTGGTATCCGGCTGTTTGGAGCGCCGCAATTAAGGAAAAAGTTTTTGAAATACTTTGCATGGTAAAGGGGACTAACCAGTCGCCCGCGTGATAAATTTCTTTTTCTTTCGTAATTAAACAAAGCCCTAATTGATGTGGATCAGCTTTTGCTAATTCCGGAATGTAGGATGCGACCTTTCCGTTTGCAAGGTAATGCTGCCCATATAAAACAGCGCTTCTTAGCGAATTTTCCAATAATTGTTTCATTTTAATAAAAATCACCCCGAAATCATTTATTAATTAAGGTATATTAATACTATAACATAATTTAATGAAGCCTGATTATTCGAATTCCGAATAGAAATATCGGGGGATAATATAGAAAAAATTAACAGAAACTGGAAGTAAAATCCATGTAATCATACAAAAAACTATGATTTGCTTTACGAAAAAGTGGAAATATGATATAAATAATACGGAATTTAATAAACTAATAAAGATAATATTTTTAATTTTATAAATTAAAATTAAAAATAAATTAAAAAAATTAGGGGGCTTTGCACTTTGGAAATTAAGTATCTAGAGTATTTTGAAAAAGTCGCACAGAACGGTTCCATCAATCAGGCGGCTAAACTGCTCTATATTTCACAGCCTCATTTGAGCCACATTATTAAGGAAATTGAAGAAGAGGCTGGTGTGCAGCTCTTTTACAGAACTCGAAAAGGCTGCTCTTTAACACCGGATGGAGAATATTTTTTGGACCACTGCAAAATCATTTTAAAAGAACTTGAGCGACTAAAAACGTTTTCGGATTCCTCTAAACCGGAAAAAAGCACTCTTAATGTTTCTATGACTCGTTTTTCACATACGGCTGAATGTTTTAATCAGATTTGCAGAAAGCATCAGAATGAAAATAACTTTTCTTTTTGTTTAAAAGAAGATGCGGAAATGAATGTGATTGAAAATGTAATGGAAGGAAAATCGAATGTAGGAGTCATTCACTTTGCTTCTCGTGAATCTTCAGCGAAACAAAAACAGTTTTTCGAGGCGGGACTTCATTTTGTTCCGCTGGCGCTTTTTCAGCCGTCTATTTGCCTGTCGCGCAGTCATGAGCTTCTTCAAAATCATGAGCTAATTGATCTTTCAGTGTTGAAACAATATGGATTTGTTCGCTATATTGGCCAATTTGAAGACTTTATTTATCGAATTACAACACAGAATCTTCATTTGGATTTAAACGAGTCACCAAAGATTGTTTATGTAAATGATCGCGCAGAGCAGATGAGCCTAATTTCTGAGAGCAATTTTTTTACGATAGGCATTACAGAATTTGAACAACAGGATTCTCGTTATCAGGTAATTTCCATTCCTCTTTTAGGGTGCAACGAATGTCTTCGCTTTGGAGTGATTTACAAGGAAAAATCGGAGTTAACGGCAGCAGAAAAAGAGTTTGTAGAGTTGCTGATCAAGCATTATCGTGTGTTGCAGGCGAAAGAGGCCGAACAGATAAAGGAAAGACCGGCAGCTTTTGTCTGTCAGTTGGAAAAACCCGTATAAAAGCATAAAAAATGACCCATGCTCCGTTTATTTACGGAGCATGGGTCATTTTAAATATTTATTATTAGGGTGCAAGCTGTTCGCAAAAGCTTTCAATGGCATCTTCGTCTTCGGCGTTCGGAAGATTGTTGACGTGAAAAAGTGAAAGATTTTCGACATGACGAATTATTTTTCCGGG
This sequence comes from Ruminococcaceae bacterium UBA5450, assembly GCA_002424295.1. Taxonomy (GTDB): domain Bacteria; phylum Bacillota; class Clostridia; order Oscillospirales; family Acutalibacteraceae; genus Caproicibacterium. The sequence goes on from DIQY01000099.1 coordinate 6,578, forward strand.
AGCAGCTGTATAGAGTGGAGAAAGCACTCGCATTTCGGTATAGTCATTGCAAACGTAAGATTCAAAAGAGGCCCCGAAATCCGGATAGGCGAAGGCGGTGTTATGAATAAAACGTGCCATCAGGGCGGTGTGATTGCGAGCATAAACCACCCAACCCTGCACATCGTTGATTCCAAATTTTAAATATTGTTCTGCTGCTGCGTGTTTAACCGTTAAATATCGATCTCCAACAAAGAGGCGCGGGTCGCGGAAACTTGAAAAAGGCCACAAAGAAAGATGACGGTTTGGATAGTGCTTTTCATCGTGTCCCTGATTTTGGGGAACAATCAAGAGGCCATCTCTTTGTGCCATTGTAATTCCGGCAAGCGCAATATTCTTTTCTGAAGAGGAACAATTCTTTAGCTTGTGAACGACCATAATATCGGAAGTTCCATCCGACATCATGATATCCATGGAAAACTGAAGCTCGCTGTCTTGCTGGCGGGGCGATGTAAAAGTGACTCCGCCATTAATAGGACCATAGACGACCGGTTCATTATCGGGATAATAGCTTTGAGGCATTACGTCCGGTGCAACTGAGAGTCGGTGTCCTCCGTAACAGTGAAATTTTGCGTCTTTTCCAAAATATTCATGCAGAATTTCATTTTGATAAACATGTCGATCCTGCTTATCTTCATACAGTGTGTTTTCTTCATTCAGAAAATTGAATTTTAAGATGCGGGGACCAAAATCGATCGAGATAATTGCCTCCAAAACCCGGTTGGAAATTTTAATGCATCGTCCAAACGGTTCATATTCAATTTCCTGCATTTCGATACTCATAAGAGCTTTTCCCCCTCTTAAACTCTGGA
>DIQY01000140.1:0-192 GCA_002424295.1 Ruminococcaceae bacterium UBA5450
ACAGGGAAAAAAAGCTTGTACTGAAGACTTTGCTGTGATATAATACTTTAGCGCGAATCTGCGCAGTTATAAAAAACGCACGCCGTGCCTGTGACGAACTGGTGCCCAATTTTGGGTTCTGCGTCATGCAAAAGGGCCGGCGGTGGAAAAACCAAGGAGGAAAAAAGAATGTCAGTCGTATCTATGAAACAA
>DIQY01000140.1:479-605 GCA_002424295.1 Ruminococcaceae bacterium UBA5450
GAGCGCAATGGAATCTACATTATTGATCTCCAGAAGACCGTTAAAAAGTTGGAGGAAGCCTATAACTTTGTCCGTGATATTTCCGCGGATGGCAAGAGCATTCTGTTTGTCGGCACAAAGAAACAG
>DIQY01000140.1:830-3670 GCA_002424295.1 Ruminococcaceae bacterium UBA5450
GCTTACTATGTAAACGCTCGGTGGCTTGGCGGCATGCTCACAAACTTCCGTACCATTCGTCGCCGTATTGATCGTCTCCGTCAGCTCCAAGCAATGGAAGAGGATGGCACTTTCGATCTGCTCCCGAAGAAGGAAGTTGTTAAACTGAAACTGGAAATTGAAAAATTGGAGAAGTTCCTCGGCGGCATTAAAGATATGAAGGCTCTGCCTGGAGCGCTCTTTATTGTCGATCCCCGCAAGGAACGCATTGCTGTTTCTGAAGCACGCAAGCTTCATATTCCGATTGTTGCAATCGTTGATACCAACTGCGACCCTGATGAAATTGACTATGTGATTCCGGGCAACGACGATGCAATTCGTGCTGTTAGGCTGATTTCTGCAACAATGGCAAACGCTGTCATTGAAGGTCATGAAGGCCAGCAGGGCGCTGCAGAAGAGCAGGAAAAAGTTGAAGAAGGCAAAGACGCAGAGTAATTAAAGATTAACTGCTAATTACTATAATAAACAAATATAATAAAGATTCGGAGGTATCATCAATGGCTTTTACCGCAAAGGATGTAAAAGAGCTCCGTGAAAAGACCGGCTGCGGAATGATGGATTGTAAAAAGGCACTTACCGCATCCGATGGAGATATGGATAAGGCGCTGGATTTTCTGCGTGAAAAGGGACTGGCTGCCGCTACAAAAAAGGCTGGGAGAATTGCCGCAGAAGGTGTTGCATACGCTGTTTCTGATGACAAGGCCGGCGTGATTCTCGAAGTAAATGCAGAAACGGATTTTGTTGCGAAGAATGCTTCTTTCCAAGAGTTCGTTGAGATCTGTGCCAAGACAATTCTCAAAGAGAATCCGGCAGATTTAGATGCTCTGCTTAAATGTAAGGCTTTTGGCAAAGAGATTACAGTCGATGAAGAGCTCAAAGAAAAGATTTATAAAATCGGTGAGAATCTTAAGATTCGCCGTTTTCAGCGCATAGAAGGCGTAACTGCTGATTATATTCACGCAGGTGGAAAGATTGCAGTTTTGGTCGGCTTTGATACTGATCCAGCAATTGCCGAAAAGGACGAATTTAAGGAGTATGCACATAATGTGGGCATGCAGATTGCGGCAATGAATCCGCAGTTCTTAGATCGTAATTCTGTTCCTAAAGATGTTGTTGAGCATGAAAAGAAAATTGCAAGTGAGCAGGCAGCAGCTTCCGGAAAGCCCGCAAATGTGATTGAGAAAATGGTGACCGGAAAGGTCAACAAGACTCTCAAGGAAATTTGCCTTGTCGATCAGGCTTATGTCAAAGACAGCAGCCTTTCTATTCAGAAATACACAGAGCAGGTTGCAAAAGAGCTTGGCGGAAAGATTACAATTAAAGAATTTGTCCGTTATGAAAAAGGCGAGGGCCTCGAGAAACGCAATGAGAATTTTGCAGAAGAAATTAAGAACCTCGTTAAATAAAGAATAATCAAAAAGCACCGAAGCGTTTTAAAAGCTTCGGTGCTTTTTTGAGGAAGTTTTGATCTTGAAAATCCATGTTTCATAGAGAATACTTTTATTCTGGGAGCAGTTCATGATTTTTAACGGCATTTTCTATTTCTTCAACAACAAATGGCCATAAGGGTGGCATACCAATGCGTACCATATCCATTCGCTGATATACCTGAGAACGTGTGACACGCCCGAGCTTCCAAGTGTATCCGTCAGTAGCAACGTTGTTCAAAAATGGCTGCAGACGGTCACAGGCAGCGGCATATTGTGCGTCCGGTGTTTCCATTGCATCAAATTCTTCCCAAAGAGCTCGCATCTGAGGCCCTTGATCGGATGGAAGCTGAATGTATAATTTGTCTGCGGCTTCGGATTCCCGTACTGCTTTTGTTTGGTTTCCGGCAACATCATAGGCAAAAGTATCACCGGCATAGATTTCAATTAAATCGTGGATAAGACACATTTTGATTGCACGGTCAAGATTAACATGCGGACATGCGTATTCATAAAGGACCATAGCCATCAGTGCAAGGTGCCAACTGTGCTCTGCATCTGTCTCACGACGGCTTTGATCTGTTAAAACGGTTCTACGGAGAATGTTTTTCATCTTGTCGGTTTCCAGTAGAAAATGGAGCTGTTGTTTGATTCGTTCCTGTTCCAAAAGAATGCCTCCTTATTTTTTCTTGCGGAAGAAAATAGAGTATAAGCCCCGATCAAATCCGCCTATAATTGCTTCATAAGTGACCAGTCCCATTTTGTTTTTGAACTGAGTCTCATTCCAAAGCCGAATAAAATGATTGGCGGCAGAGACGCCTTCTGGGCCAAAGCTTTGCAAAGCGGGCAGAACATACATCCCAATCCAAAAACGGCGGTCATAAAACGAAATTCCCTTCAGCTTGAGACCGATTTCCCGAAAATAGGAGAAATAACAGTCAAGCAGTTCTTTGGCAAAAGCCTCCTGAAAAGCATTGTCACTGCCGGAAAGCTGCTCTGCAGCTGGTGTAAGCCATTCTTTGCATTGCTCAAAGTCTTCAGGATAGTCTCTGGAATTATAGCGCTTTTGTTGCGGAAGAAAAGAAAAAATATTTTCATCAATTTTAGAAAGAATGGATTTTTCCAAAAGAGAATCACCTCTCCTTGCTTTTATAAGGAAAATTGTATCATGATTTTGGGATTTCGACAAGATTGCATTGTGAAATATGACTTTGTTTGGTTGACTTTCCCATATAGATTCGATAAAATGATTAGAAATAGCTGTGGATTTCTACTAAAAAATGAATCTGCAGCAGAAAGGCGGCGCGTTAGATTGACAGTTCGGGAAAAAATTCAGGCTTTGCGTCGGGAGATGGACCGGTACAAAGTGGATGC
>DIQY01000028.1:0-3302 GCA_002424295.1 Ruminococcaceae bacterium UBA5450
GCAACACCAGTTTTAGGAGTGGATTGCCCATGAGTGCTGACGTCAAAAAGGAAGAGAAGCCTTTTCTCCTTTCTACAAAACTAAAAATGCCCCGCCCACGGCGGGATTATATCATTCGCCGCACCCTGTTTCAAAAGCTCAATCTGTGCAATGAAATGAGTATTGTTTTCATAAAGGGAGCGGCAGGCATGGGCAAGACGACACTGCTCTCGTCGTTTGTTGTTGAAACCGGCCTAAAAAATACCGCATGGCTTTCTCTCGACGAAAGCAACAACAATTTGTTTTCGTTTTGGCACTATTTTTTTGCGGCAGCAAGCTCCCTTCTAAACGAAAACATCGATCTTGGTCTTCAGCCCAGCCCGATGTTTGAACTGCATGAAGTAAAAAGCAATCTTGTCTTTCTAATTAATCGCCTATGCAGCAGCACCGATTATTACATCGTCCTCGACGATTTTCACTGCATCACTAACCCGGCACTTGTCGACTCTTTCGAGTTTTTTCTTCGGGCAATGCCGGAAAATCTTCATCTTTTTCTTCTTTCTCGTGAAGAGCCCCCAGTATATCTTGGTGCATTGGCCGTTTCCGGAAAGCTGTTGTATTTTTCCGGTGAAGACATGAAGCTCAGCCGGAATGAAAGTATAGAATTTCTGCGCAAAACTATGAAGCTCAAATCCAACGATGCACAGCTGGAAAAAATCAGCAATTTTGCAGAAGGCTGGGTCGGTGGACTTCAGCTTGCTGCAGCAAGCGGAGACCTTTCGGGCGATCTTCTGAAACAAGGCGGCGGTTTCGTCGCAGAATATCTGACGCGGGAGATTTTTGAAAAACTTTCGCCCAAAGAACAGACATTTCTTGTGCGGACCGGTTCACTTTCATGGTTTGATCAAAAAATCTGCTCTGTGCTTTTCGAATCGCTCGACTTCGGCTCGATGATGGAAGACTTACTGGACAAAAATCTTTTTGTCATCTGCATTGATGAAGAAAAAGGAATTTACCGTTACCACAATATTCTTGGAGAATATCTTCGGCAGCAATTCTCGGCGCTGCCTGAACAGGAACAAAAAGAAATTCTCTGTAAAGCTGCTGGCTATTTTGCCCGAGAAGGGGACTTTGGCGAAGCGGCAAGGCTTTTCTTACAGGCAAAAGATTATGATGGGGCAACGCAAAATATTTTAGAAATGCCAATCAACACCGAAGCCGGTGAATATATCAGCCAAATTCCGATTAACATTGTGGCAAAAAGCATTGACCTCTCTGCGCGTGGAATGTTTTATTACGTCGATATTGGCAACATAGAAAAGTTTGACCAGCTATGCAAATCTGCGATTGAAAGCTGGAAAGATACCCCCTTTTGTAAAATGCTTCAGTATGCGTACAATTTGCTTTCAAAAAGAGGCCCTTCTATTCTTCCCCGTGCATTTTCACTTTCAGATTTTAAAGAATATGGAATGCGAAAAGAAACCGCTGCCTTTATCCAGCTCGGTATCGCCAACCTGATGATTATGGATCGGCAGTATAAGGCAGCGAAAGAGTTTGCGGAGAATGCTGAGAAAATCTGCTCGGATTCTCTCGAATTTCGTTATTATATTTATGCTTTAAAAGCACAGTTAAACGAAGAGACCGGCCATCTGAACGACGCACTTGAGGATTACCAAAGAATTCAGGGAATCCAAGAAAGTGAAGCTTCCCTGTTTATGCAGGAATATGACTATCACATTGGCATTACCGGAGTCTACCTTAAGCGCATGGAACTTGACAAGGCCTTTGAGAATTTAGAGGCCGCCCGTGCAATGGTCACAAACTCAGCAATGCCTGACAATATGATTCTTTGCAGTTTTGACTACAATCTGGCGGAATACCATATGCTCCGCGGCGAAACAGAAGAAGGTGCAAAACTGATTCTGCAAATCATAAAATCCAGCAATGTTATTCATTGGGCTGACCGTTTGATGGCAGAGCTGAATCTTTCGGGTTACATGCAGCCTGAACTAAAAAAACAAATTTTGGCAGAATTTGAATCTTACCCAACCAAAAACATCTCTCCAAGTCTCTCTTTTGAGCTTCTATGTGCAAAGCTGTATCTGCAGGGGGGAAACCCCGAAAAAGCGAAAGCAATTATTAAAAGTGTTCTTGCCTTTTCGCGGGAAAACGGAAATTCTCTGCGCCTGGTAGAAGCAGATTTGCTTCTTTTACACATGACTGACTCTTCTACGCCCGCCGGGCGACGGCAGCAAAACAATCTGCTGCGCGAAGCGATTTACTATGCGTGGGAGAACCGCATCCTTCAACCGTTTTATGTGGATCGAGACACAGTAACCCCACTTTGGGATAACTTTACCGCAGCACTCTTCGACAAAATAAGCGAACCGGAACGGATTTTTGTCCGTGACGCGATGCGGATTTGTTCTAATGATACACCCAAAACGGAAAAGGGCTTACTCAGCTCCCGCGAAACAGAAGTGCTCACTGAGCTTGCGCAAGGAAAAACGAACCAACAAATTGCACAGGATCTCTGTATTTCGCTTTCCACTGTAAAAACACATTTGATCAGTATCTACGGAAAGCTTGGTGTTTCTTCACGGTTAGCTGCGACATCTGAGGGAAAACGGCTTGGCCTGATTTCATAACCTTTCAAAAATAAATTTAGTGCAAAAAATATAAGACAAGGGAGGCAATCTCATAAAGAGACTGTCTCCCTTGTCCATTGAATGGACTCTAAAAGAAAAACTAGAAGAATAATGAGTCTTAAAATCTAATTATGCGGCCTTATAGGTATCTTCCAGCGTAATTCCAGAGTTATAAGTCAGAATGCCAGGAAGATTGACAAAGCCCTTTACATCTGCGGAGGTTGCGAAAATTTGCTCACGATAATTAATAAATACGAACGGAGAGAGTTCCAAGATTTTCTCGCGGAACTGATCGTAAATTGCTGCACGCTTTGTAGAATCCAGTGTCTCGCGTCCTTGCTTCAGAAGTGAATCAACTGTTGCATCGCTAAATCCAGGAGCACTGTTCATACGAGTATCTCCGCTCTGGAAATAGTTTGTGCACCAATCCATATCGACGATATTACCAGCTGTTCCGCTGACCAGGATATCATAATCTCCGGTGTTAGAACGCTGAATACGAGTAGACCAGTCAGGCAGTTCTACTTCTGCATTGATTCCAATCGCTTTCAGGCTATCCTGAACAACCAGTGCTGTCTGCTTATGGAAATCATAGGTAGAAGTTGAAAGAATCTTCACATCAAATCCGTTTGCATATCCTGCTTCTTTCAAAAGCTCTTTTGCTTTATCAGGATT
>DIQY01000028.1:3579-3933 GCA_002424295.1 Ruminococcaceae bacterium UBA5450
GATAACGCCCTGACGGTTAACTGCATAGGCGATTGCCTGGCGAACCTTTGGATCTGCAAGAGGTCCCTTTGTGCAGTTGATCTGCAGACACATAAACGGTCCTTCAGAAACATCTACTGTATAGTTGCTGTCCTTTTCCAATGCAGTTGCATCATTTGCACCTACATAATCAATCAAGTCCGCTTCTCCACTCTTTAAGGAGTTTACACGAGTAGTATTGTCGGTTGTAACAACAAAATCCAGTTCTTTTGTTTCCGGTTTTCCTGCTTTATAGAAGCCGTCGAATGCTTTCAACGTAATCTGACGGCCTTTATCCCATGATCCCAGCGTATAAGGACCACTGCCCATAGGATT
>DIQY01000031.1:0-987 GCA_002424295.1 Ruminococcaceae bacterium UBA5450
GAAGCTTAAACAAAAATGATACTGAGGTGATCGCGGACGAACTTTTCGTTTGCGGTCGCTTTTATTCCATACAAGAAAGGGAGAATTTTGATGGCAGAGACTGCAAATTCCTATAATGGGCTGAATTTACCTTTTAGCCCCGAAGCAGAACAGTCTGTTCTCGGCGCGATTCTGCTGGAGCCTTCCTGTCTTGATCGAGTGATGGATTTTCTCCCTAGACCGGAATATTTTTATCAGTCTAATAATGTACTTATTTACGGGGCTATGCTCGACATGGCTTCCTTAGGACAGTCAATTGACTTTGTAACGGTGCTTGAAAAGCTAAAAGCCACAGAAAATTTTGATGAGGCGGATGGCAAGACTTATCTTTTGCAGATGATGGAGCTGGTTCCTTCCGTCAATAATGTGGAAAGCTATGCAAAGATTGTCCGGGATAAATATGATGTCCGTTCTCTGATTATTGCAGCTAGAGAAATTTTGGAAGAAGCGGGGTCTGGCAGCACCGATTCAGATACTTTGCTGGATGCGGCGGAGCAGCGCATTTTTGATATCCGGCAGGGCAAAAATATGCAGGGACTTCAGAAAATCAGCGAAATCCTCATGCAGACCTTTGATCGTCTGGATTTGCTCAATTCTCCCGATAAAGATCAGTTTCGCGCGATTCCGACCGGCATCAAAGCACTGGACGATGTCATTACCGGTTTGAATCGAACCGATTTGATTCTCCTTGCCGCAAGACCTGGCATGGGCAAAACCAGCTTTGCGCTTAATATTGCGCGCAATGCGGCGGTTAAATGCCAAAAAAGAGTCGCCTTTTTCTCTTTGGAAATGACAAGAGAACAGTTGGTTTCCCGGTTGCTTTCCACCGAAGCTATGGTGGGAGGCGTAAAATTGCGTACCGGCAAGCTGGCGGATGATGAATGGGTACGGATTATTGAAGCCGGCGATATTCTCAATAAAACCCAGATGTATTTTGATGATAATGCA
>DIQY01000031.1:1231-4252 GCA_002424295.1 Ruminococcaceae bacterium UBA5450
GTTATTATCGACTATTTGCAGCTGATGTCCGGCGGAAAGCACATTGATAACCGAGTACAGGAGATTTCCCAGATTACCCGAAATCTTAAAGTTATGGCTAAGGAACTCAATGTTCCGGTTATCTGCCTGTCACAGCTCTCTCGTGACAGCGAAAAACGAAATGATCATCGGCCGATGCTGTCTGATCTGCGTGATTCCGGCTCGATCGAGCAAGATGCCGATATTGTTCTATTTTTGTATCGCGAAGCGTATTATGCCAATCAGGAGAATGCTCAAGCGCCAGATCCTGAGAACGATGTTAACAGTGGCGAATGTATTGTTGCAAAGAACCGCCATGGCGAGACGCGCGCGGTTCCTCTGCATTGGCAGGGCGAATTTATGCGCTTTACCGCACAGGAGGTAGTGCGCAATGAATCATGATTTGATCTCCGCTCAAAAAGCGGAGATTTTGCTTATTGAGCGGAGAGCCGAGCAGTTGGTGATTTCGGAAAAAATGTTTCCAAAAGGTGGAACTGTCATTGTGGGTGTTTCAGGGGGAGCGGATTCAACTGCATTGCTGCATTTTTTAAATAATCATGCGGAAAAGTGGAATTTTTCCCTAATTGCAGCGCATGTTAATCATGGACTGCGGGGGGAAAACGCCGATCACGATGAAGCTTTTGTCAAGGAATGCTGCCGAAAATGGGCAATTCCCTGCGAAGTTTTGCATGAAGATGTGGCGGCTCTTTCTAAAAAACGCAAAGAGGGCCTGGAAGCATGCGGCCGATATGTTCGTTATACGTTTTTTAAGGCCCTGGCAAAAGAAAACGGGGAAGCTGTCATTGCGACAGCGCATACGGCTTCGGATCAGGCAGAAACGGTTTTGATGCACCTTTGCCGCGGAGCCGGAGCGAGAGGCCTTTCGGGAATTTCTCCGGTTCACGAGCAGATTGTGCGGCCGTTTTTGTGCTTGACAAGAGAAGAAATTGAAGCGTATTGTAATTGGTATCATTTGTCCTATTGCGAGGACGAAACAAATCGAGATCTCGCTTTTTCCCGCAATAAAATTCGTCAGCAGGTGATTCCGGTTTTAAAAACGTTAAATCCCAAGGTGGAAACTGCAGTTTCGGGAGCTGCCTTTCGCCTGCGGGAAGATGACGATTGCCTTTTTGAGATGGCAAAAAGCTCTTTAGAACAAGCGGCACGCGGCCCCGGGTGGGAGACTTCCAGCTTGATGAAACAGCCATGCCCAGTACGGTTGCGTGCGCTTTTTTTGGCCGCAAAAAAGAATGGTGGGGGAGAACTTTCTGCCGATCATCTTTTGAATTTAGATTTGCTTCTTAAGCAAGGCGGAAAAATCACGTTGACAGGAGGCCTCCATGCAGAGGTTCAGCAGGGGGTCCTGTTTTTTGGGGAGCCTAAAAAACAAAGGTTTTCTCTTCCTTTGTCTTTTCCTGAAACGGTTCTTCCGGATGGAAGACGACTTTTGGTGCGGAAAATTTCTCAAAAAGAACTGAAAAATGATTCGAAATTTCATAATTTGTTCTTCCTTAATTTGCTGAATTATGCTACAATTAGCAAGAATACTGTAGTAAGGACCCGGTTGGAGGGCGATCGCTTTCGCCCAGCTGGAAGAGGAATTTCAAAACCGCTGCGCCGAATGATGAATGAAGCACATATTCCGCCTTATCTGCGGGAAAATTCCATTTTGCTGGAACGAGAAGGGGAAATCCTTTGGGCTGAAGGCCTTGGAGCTTCCGAATCCGCGCGGCCGGGGTTTGACCAGGAAAATGCGATGATTATCATAAAGGAGAACGGTTTATGAGTCAGAATATGCTGGATGATATTGAGAGAGTTTTGTATAGTGAAGAGGATCTTCAGAAAATTGTGCAGAGAGTCGGCAAACAGATCAGTGAGGATTATCAGAACAAGAATTTGCTTTTAGTAAGCGTTTTAAAAGGCTCTGTCGTATTTATGGCAGACCTGATGCGTGCAATTACCGTACCATGTGAAGTCGATTTTATGTCGGTTTCCAGCTATGGCTCAGGCACCAAGACTTCCGGCGTTGTCAAAATCACAAAAGACCTTGATATTAATCTGGAAGGATATGACCTTTTGGTTGTTGAAGATATCCTTGACAGCGGGATGACATTGTCTTATATTTTAGAGATGATGCGTGACCGTAAACCGAACAGCATTAAGCTTTGCACGTTATTTGATAAACCGGAACGCCGAACCGTAAATGTACAGGCTGATTATGTGGGCGGAATCGTTCCGGATGAGTTCATTGTAGGATATGGACTTGACTATGCTCAAAAATATCGCAACCTTCCTTTTGTGGGCATTTTAAAGCCGAAAGTATACGGTGGTTAAGGAGTTGATTAAAACTTGAATAATAAAAAGGGCATGCGCAACCTGATCCTTGTGGTTTGTATCCCGATTATTCTGATGATTGTAATCGCTTCGGTTTATGGAAATAATACGACGAAAACATATGATTATTCAGATATTGTTGGATATTTTAAATCGGAGCAGGTAGAGGAATATTCGCTGGATTACGGTACTGGCCAACTGGTATTGAAGCTCAACGACAAAGACAATACCACTATTAATTATGTAGTAGCGAATGTCATTACTTTTTATCAGAAAATTGATCCGATGGTCGAAAAATACAACGCGGATCATACGGATACTCCTATGGTGGAGAAGCATATCCGTGCCCGTGAGGTGAGCTGGCTTTCTACTTTGGCACCAATGCTGATCGCAATTGTTGGTATGGCGGTCATCTACTATTTCTTCTTCAGAAAACTCAGCGCTGGAATGGGCGAGCCGGGCAAACAGATGAATTTCGGCAAAGCCAAGGTCAAAAAGATGTCTGACGAAAAGAGGAAGACAACTTTTGCAGATGTTGCCGGTGCCGATGAGGAAAAAGAAGAGCTCTCTGAAATTGTAGAGTTCCTTAAAAATCCTCAAAAATATAACGAACTGGGCGCAAGAATTCCAAAAGGAGTTCTGTTAGTGGGCCCTCCCGGTACCGGTAAA
>DIQY01000073.1:0-902 GCA_002424295.1 Ruminococcaceae bacterium UBA5450
TTTTCAGGATTGGTCGGAGCAGGCCGCAGCGAGACAATGTGTGCAATTTATGGAGCTGCACCAAAAGTTTCCGGCGACATTTTTTTGAATGGCAAAAAATTAAAAATTAAAAATCCTTATGACGCTTTGCAGAACGGAATCGGGATGGTAACGGAAAACCGGCGTGAGACCGGATTTTTCCAAAATTTCAGCAATCAGCGGAATATCTCGATTGCGCGGCAGCTAAAAGAATCTAAATTGGATGGCTTAATCGGACTTACCAATGAATCAGAAGAAAAAAAGATGGCAGACGAGGAGCATGAAGCGATTCGAATCAAGTGGACTTCGCGTGAGCAGCTGACCTCACAGCTTTCAGGTGGAAATCAGCAAAAAGTGATTCTGGGTAAATGGATGGCGGCCAATGTAAAGGTTTTGATTTTTGATGAGCCGACAAAAGGAATCGATGTCGGAACAAAGAGTGAGATTTATAAATTAATGCGCAGACTCGCAAATAACGGGATCGGTGTAATCGTTGTTTCCAGTGAAATGCCGGAGCTGTTGGGACTGTGTGACCGGATTATTATCATGGCGAACGGTCGGATTACAGGCAGTTATGATATTGCAGAAGCGACGGAAGAAAAGCTGGCAAAGGCAGCCACCAGCGAGATGGCATAATAACGGGAGGAAAGTAAGTTGAAAACGAAGACGATTGAAAAAAAGAAATTCACTTTCAGCGATTACTGGGATCGCTACAGTACGATTACGATTCTTGCAATCATGATTGTTGTATTTGGAGCATTGCGGCCTTCCAGTTTTCTGACGACAGGAAATTTGGTTAAGATTATGGAGCAAAGTTCCATTACGATTCTTCTGGGTCTTGGAGAATTTTTTGCTATTTTGCTTGGCGGAATTGATTTGAGTGT
>DIQY01000073.1:1152-6474 GCA_002424295.1 Ruminococcaceae bacterium UBA5450
GGATTCGATCCATGGTTGGCCATTCTGGTCGGCATTGTTTTCTTTGGGCTTTTTGTTGGATTGGTCAACGGCGTTTTGGTGACGGCAACAGGTCTTCCGCCTTTTATCATCACTTTGGGCACACAGGCAATTCTTCGCAGCCTTGTTTATATCGTTACAGATGCACGTGCGGTATCTGGTTTGCCAGCCTCGTTTTCTACCAGTATCGGTGGAAAACTTTTCGGCATAGTTCCAGTTCCGATCATTGTAGCATTGGTTGCAGCAGCTGTTTTAACTTTCTTTACAGTAAAATGTCAGTCCGGCCGTAACCTCTATGCACTGGGTGGAAACACACAGTCCGCATGGTATGCCGGCATTACAGTTAAAAAACATACGATTATTGCCTTTGCAATTTCCGGACTTTGTGCAGCTTTAGCTGGAATGGTCAACATTGCAAGACTGGCAGCAGCAGAGCCGAATGCGGGTACTGGTTACGAAACGTATGCAATCGAAGCTGTCATCATCGGCGGTGCTTCTTTCTTCGGTGGAATCGGCAAGATCCCGAAGGTGATTATTGGTGGTTTAATTATCGGTGTTATCAATAACGGCCTCAATATGGTGGGCGTTTCCAGCTATTATCAGCAATTGGCGATGGGCTGCCTGCTGATCATTGCCGTAACGTTGGATCGTTTCTTCGGAGCAAGCCGCAAGAGCTAATTTTCAAGAATAAGTAAAAACTCTGGAGGAAAAGAAAAAATGAGACCTAAATTTTCAGTTAGCTTAATGTGTATGGATTTTCTGGATATGAAAAACCAGATCGAAATCTTGGATTCCAATATGGATGGATATCATATCGATATTATGGATGGTCATTATTGTAAAAACATTACCCTTAGTCCGGACTTTATGCGTGCATGTTCCCGTGTCGCAAAAAAGCCAATGGATGTGCATTTGATGACAACAAATCCAAATGATTGGATTGATGCCTGCGCAGACGCTGGAGCCGCAATGATTAGTCCGCACGCAGAAACAATGAATACGGATTGCTTTCGGACTCTCAACCATATTGCACAGGTTGGCTGTAAGTTAGGCGTAACGCTGAATCCGGCAACTCCGCTCTCTTATTGCAAACACTATCTCAATCGCATTGATGTTCTGACTCTGATGACGGTGGATGTTGGATTTGCAGGTCAGCCGTTTATTGAGGAAATGCTCGATAAAATCAAAGAAGCAAAAGAGCTGCGTGAGAAAAACGGGTGGCACTATCAGATTATGATTGACGGCTCCTGCAACCAAAAAACTTTTCAGCGTTTGTATGAAGCGGGAGCGAATATTTTTGTGCTTGGTTCTTCCGGACTTTTTAGCTTGGATTCCGATCTGGAAACAGCCTGTCAGAAAGCGAAAGAGAATTTCCAAAAGGAAACTGGAGTAAAATGTCTATGAACGGGGGAGGTACCATGACAATTACAGAGCAGCTTGTGCTCGGAATTGATATCGGCGGTACCAATATGCGATTTGGTTTGGTGAATGATGCGTTGGAATTAACCGCTTTTGAGCGATTGAGCACCAGAGAAACATTTGGGGCCGAGTGTGACCCTGCTCAAAGATTGGCGGATTGTATCAAAACCTATTGTGATCGCCATATAGAAGGGAAAATGCCGAAAGCAGTTTCAATCGGTTTCCCTTCTACCATTAATAGAGAAAGAACCGTTGTTGTGCAAACCCCCAATATTAGCTGTATTTCAGATAATTTGGCAATTGTAGATGTGCTGGAAAAGACTTTAAAGATACCGGCCTTTATTAATCGCGATGTAAATGATCTTTTGCTTTTTGATCTGGAAGATTTAGGTGTGGCTGATCAAAACTGTGTGGCTGGAATTTATTTCGGCACCGGAGTTGGAAATTCGGTGATGGTGGATGGGAAAATCTTGTTGGGGCATAATGGAGTTGCCTCGGAGCTGGGACATTTGCCCGTCTATGGAAACCATCGGATTTGCATGTGTGGAAATGAAAGCTGTTTAGAGACGCTTGTTTCGGGAATTGCTCTTGAACGGATTCAGAAACAAGAATTTCCGGATACGCCGATCCGTGAATTGTTCGCGACGAAAATGGATACCTCTATTATGAGAGAGTTTTTAACAGGAATGGCTCAGACGGTGGCTGCAGAAGCGAATCTGTTTGATCCGGACTGTCTGATTATTGGCGGTGGACTTTTACAGATGGGAGATTTTCCACGGGAACTCTTTGAAAAAGAAGTGCATCGCTTTGCCAGAAAGCCATATCCGGAAAAGACTTTGGATATTCGTTATTCGAGGCCAAACCAGGAAAATGGGGTGGTAGGCGCCGCTATTTATGCACAAAAGCGCATGCAGAACTTAAATTATTTATGAGTTATAAAACAAATCAGCTTGTTAAGTGAAAAAGATGAAAACTGTCGTTTCATGAAATTTAGTTGTAATCGGAGGCAATTATGAAATTAGCAATTGGAAATGATCATGTTGCAGTTGAGATGAAAAATCAAATAAAGGCTTATCTGGAAGAGAAGGGGATTGAAGTGATCGATGTTGGCACGAACAGCACCGAGCGCTTTAATTATCCGATCAGCGGATATAAAGTAGCGAAGCTGGTGGCATCTGGAAAGGTAGACGGCGGCGTATTAATGTGCGGAACCGGAGTCGGAATTTCTCTGGCAGCAAACAAAGTAAAAGGCATTCGTGCATGTGTTTGCAGCGAACCTTATTCCGCAAAGCTTTCTAAACAGCATAATAATTCCAATATTATTGCATTTGGTGCCCGCGTTATTGGAATCGAAACAGCAAAAATGATTGTTGATGAATGGCTTGGAGCAAAGTATGAGGGTGGTCGCCACCAGGTACGAATTGATATGATTTCTGAGATTGAAAATACCGGCCATTTGAAAGCGGCCGATGAAGATTAATTGATTTTGCTTTTGTCTGATATTGGAAGCAACTATAATAGGGAGCATCATTGATTGGCAGTAAGAAAATAATTTGCAGTTTTTGTTGGGAGACTGTAAAGAGAATTTGTTTTCTTAATCGGTGCCTTTGCGATGATCGAAAGATGCAAAAGACTAATCTCATTTTGGAGATTAGTCTTTTGCGTTTTTTAAAAGAATATGATATACTTTCCACACGCAGCTTTAGTGGCCGCTTTATTGGCTGAATCTGCAAAATAGGGGGATTTCATATGATTAAAAATATGATTTTTGATATGGGAAATGTACTGCTGGACTATAATCCACAGGACTATGTAAAAGCATTTTTGCACTGTGAAGAAGATCAGGATATGGTGTTGACGGCTCTATTTGGTGGGCAGGAATGGCTCGATCTGGACCATGGCCTTATTACAGAGCGGGATGCTTTAAAAAAGATGCTTCAGAAGCTGCCTAAGCGCCTCCATCAGGAGGCTAGGGCTCTTTTTTATGGGTGGCAGAATTATACACGCCCGATTGAGGGCGTTAATTTACTGGCTATCAAGCTCCATCGGGCAGGCTATCGTCTCTATCTGCTCAGCAATACGGGAGTGCGGCTTCATGTTTATGCGCATCGCCTTCCAGCGTTACAGTATTTTGATGGAGCGGTTATGTCTGCAGATGTTCAGCAGGTAAAGCCGGAACCGCAGATTTATCAGATTCTTTTTGACCGTTATCATCTAGATCCTAAAGAATGTTTCTTTATTGATGATTGTGAACAAAACCTAAAAACCGGGAAACAGTTTGGAATGCATGTCTATCTGTTTGACGGAGATGAGAAAAAATTAGAGTCCGCATTGCATAAGGAAAAAGTCAACTGGTAAAAAGCAGCCTGAAATCTTGTGAAAAGATCTCAGGCTGCTTTTTATTTTAGACAGTGATAGAAAAAAGTCCGTGTCGGTTGCAGAAAGCATAAAAAGTTCCATGCCCGTGAATTTTAAAGCGTGATTCCGCATTTTGCTCCGGATAGAGCTTGATTATTTGGAGTTGCCCGGCGGAAAGATAAGCAAAAAAAGAAAGATAATGTTGCTTTTCCATGGGATGACGGCACGAGACTAAATATTCATCTTCTATTCGTTCTGCTTTCAAAGAATGTTCCGAATCAATTGCTTCGGCCTCTAAAGGAGGAAGTGCAATTCCGCAGCAATGAAAAGAACCGTTTCCAACCGCATAAATAATATTTCCGCAGACCGGGCAAACATAAAAGTTTCCTTTCCTTAAATTTGCAGAACGGTTTTCATTGGAAAATAATTGTCCCGATAAAAGCTCTCCAATGGAGACGCCAAGAGTCTCTGCCAGTGGTTTTATCAGTGTGATATCCGGAAGCCCCTTTTGCGTTTCCCATTTTGAAATTGTTTTATCGCTGACTGCTAAAAGTTCTGCTAACTGTTTCTGTGTTAATTTTTTCTTTTCACGCAGGACCTTGATAGTAGAACCCGTTACATATTGATCCAAATAAATTCCTCCCATATCTTTTCTGCTTTCAGCATAACGCAGATTGAACTTTCATACAACCTACGTTTCGCAGAGTCCTTATAAAAGCATTGCTTTAAGGAAAATAAAAATATCTTTAAAAATATTCAAAAAAGTCTTTACATTTTCCAAATGAAGTAGTATTATAAAAACAAGAAAAGTAATCATTATTAAAATTGTTTTACGGCCCTTGCCCTTTACAAATGCCAAAAGATTTAGTAAAGTAAATTAAGAACAAATATTATAAATTATTGGGGACATGGACTATGGAAAGAAAACAAAATTACAGCCGAAAACGAGAAGCAATTCTTACCGCTTTACAGAAAACGAAAATTCATCCCACAGCGGAATGGGTTTATCAGGAGTTAAAAAGTGAATATCCTGATCTAAGTTTAGGAACCGTCTATCGCAATCTTCGCCTTTTTAAAGACGAAGGCATTATCACTAGCGTAGGCGTCGTAGATGGACAGGAACGTTATGACGGGGATATTACACCGCATTCTCATTTTGTATGCACAAATTGCGGAAAAGTAATCGATGTTAATGACGAATTTGTCGATCCGGAAGCAGATACAATGGTTGCAAGAAAATGTAAAGTGAAAGTGTTAAGCCATTCTGTTTGCTTTAATGGAATTTGCATGGAATGCCTGGAGGCTTTGAAAAAAGCTGAAACAGGCTCCAAATAAAATTATTTGCAATTAAATTTTTTCAAGGAGGAATTAAAAATGAAAAAATGGGTTTGTTCTGTANNGGCGAAGTTCCGCCGCTGTTCTGCCCCCAGTGCAAAGCACCTCGGGAAAAGTTTGTAGAGCAGGTCGAGAGCCAGGGCTTTGCCTGTGAGCATGAAGTTGGCATTGCACAGGGCTGTGATCCTGAAG
>DIQY01000073.1:6706-10644 GCA_002424295.1 Ruminococcaceae bacterium UBA5450
GTATCTTGCCATGAGCCGTCAGGCAGACCGCGAAGGATATCCGGAAATTGCAGAGGCTTTTAAGCGCTATGCGTTTCAAGAGGCTGAGCATGCTTCAAAGTTTGCAGAGCTTCTGGGCGAAGTCCTTACTAAGAGCACCAAGAAGAATCTTGAGATGCGTGTAGAGGCTGAGGCTGGTGCATGTAAAGGTAAGCTCGACCTTGCAAAGAAAGCCAAAGCGCTTAACTATGACGCGATTCATGATACCGTACATGAGATGGCAAAAGATGAAGCGCGCCACGGATGTGGATTCCAGGGCCTTTTAAAGCGTTATTTCTAATTGGCATAAAAAGAGAAGAAATGGAGACGACCATTTTTCCTTTGTATTTATGTAAATTGCATTTCCATCGTTACCCATGTCCTACTTTTTAGCAAGCGGAAAATTTGTATAGTTGTTATATAGATAAAAAAGAGGTGCAGTCATTACGACTGCACCTCTTTTACTTGATCGCTTTTTAGTGCGCTGCAGGAAAAAACTGTTTATAATTATTGCAAAAAAATTACTTTGTCAGATTTAGCCCCTCAATTTTTCTAAAATTTTCTCGATCTATTTTGTATCATTGACCTTATAAAACAGCAAAAATACAACTTTCCTTTTTACGACACTTTGACGATTTTGGGTAGCTTCGTTTGGGGGGTTTGTATTGATTTATAATAATCAAAGTGTTATACTCAACAACATAGAAAATCAGTATGATGAACAGTTATAAATGTTCAAGTACAAGAAGTTTGAGGAGGTTTTTATTTATGGATAGCATTACACATGCAATGCAGCGAAAAGCGTTTGAAGTGGCAATCGATGCTGCAATCAAATATACCAATCATGATCGCTCCAAAGCTTTGCTGCAACTAGTCGACTTGACAGAAAAAATACTTGGTGATGTATGGAAGCCGGAAGCTTACGCTCAACTGCGCAATATTTTTAGTAATCCAGACAGCAAATGGATGAAATTTGCGAATAACCTTCTGGATAATACAGACCCGAAGCTGATTAAAATGTCCATGCTGAATCTTGGCTATGAAGCAGGTTTTCGTGGGTTCCATCTTGCAGAAGAGAACTCCAAAAAATATGGCTGTGCGATTCCGTGGATTATTCTTTTTGATCCTACCAGTGCCTGTAATCTGCACTGTACCGGTTGCTGGGCTGCCGAATATGATCGTCAGCTGAACCTTTCCTTTGAAGATATGGACAGCATCGTAACGCAGGCAAAAGAACTTGGAATCCATGCGTTCCTTTTGACTGGCGGTGAGCCGCTCGTTCGCAAAAAGGATGTCATTCGTCTGTGTGAAAAGCACAATGACTGCGCTTTCCATGCTTTTACAAATGGTACGTTGATTGATGACGATTTCTGCAAGGAAATGCTTCGCGTTGGGAACTTCGTTCCTTCTGTCAGCTTGGAAGGCTTTGAAGAAGAAAATGATGCAAGACGTGGTAAGGGCGACTTCCAGAAGGTCATGCAGGCACTTGATCTGATGAAGAAATACAAGCTTTTGTACGGCACTTCTATCTGCTACACCAGCCAGAACTACAAGACTGTGACTTCTGATGAATTCTTGGATATGATTATTGGAAAAGGCGTTACTTATACTTGGTACTTCCATTACATGCCTGTCGGAAATGACGCTTCTACCGATCTGCTTTTGACACCGGAACAGCGGGAATATATGTATCATCGTGTGCGTGAGATTCGTGATTATGAAGGTGGCAAACCGATTTTCGCAATGGACTTTCAGGACGACGGAGAGTTTGTCAATGGCTGTGTAGCTGGAGGAAAAGAGTATTGCCATATCAACCCGAACGGTGATGTGGAGCCTTGTGTCTTTATTCATTATTCCAGCGCGAATATTCATGACAAATCTTTGATCGAATGCCTGCAGCAGCCGCTCTTTAAAGCTTATCAGGCAGCACAGCCGTTCAACGACAATATGCTGCGTCCTTGCCCGATGCTTGAAAATCCGGAAATACTCCAGCGCTTAGTAACGGCAACGGGTGCAAAATCCACGGATATGGAATCTCCGGAAAGCTGTCAGCATCTTTGTGGAAAATGTGTTCACTATGCTGAAGAATGGAAGCCTACTGCCGAGAAGCTTTGGCTCAAGGGACATCCAACAGGACAAAAAGATTCTCGTGTGGACGAACTAAATAAATAATTAACTTTTGCTAATTTACATAAAAGCCGGCATGCTATCATGAAACGTGATAGCATGCCGGCTTTTTTTATTTTATAAAAAGAGTTTAAAAATAAAAATACCACGAACCTGTAAAAACTATTTCATAACAAAGTAAAATGGTTTTTTTGAAATAAAATTACGTTGTCATTTCTTAATTTAGACAATTCTGCAGACATTGCACTTCTCTCGACGGAAAGATAATCTGCAAGTTCCTGGCGGTTAAATGGAATGCTAAAATGGTTGCTTTTTGCCTTATTTGCTTGAGCTGAAAGATAAGCCAAAAGTTTTTCCCGAGTGGTACGTTTTGATGTAAATTCGATTTTCTGTGTAAGCGCGATGTTTTTCATGGAAACGATACGCAGCATATTCTGAATCAGTTTGCTGTGAAAAGCACAAGCCTTGGCACATGGAATCGCCAGTTTGCAGTAGTCGATCAATAGAAGCTCACTTTCAGTTGTCGTAATTACACTGACCGGCAGCGCTTTTACATTTGCGCAGGCAAAGGATTCTCCAAACAAATTTCCTGGGCCGATTTGTGAAAGGATACTTCTATTCCCGTAATAGTCGTCTTGAACGATCTGAACTTGGCCTGCTAAGACAATTCCGAACCGGTCTGCACCCTCGCCACTAAAAAATACAGTTTCACCTTTTTTAAAATCGATTTTTTTGGTACCTAAGCATGACAAAAGCGACAGTAAATCTGATTCTTCGATGCCTTTAAACAATTCGGTTGGTTTTAGTATTTCTAAATAATTTTTCATAGAACCCTCTTACGTTGGAATTCCAACAGATTTATTTGCTTAATTATAGTAAACTGAAACCGAAAAATCAAGATAGTAGGAGTGAAAATAATGATTAGAAAAATAATTAGAATTGATGAAGAAAAATGTAACGGTTGTGGATTATGTGCAAAAGCTTGCCATGAAGGCGCAATCGGGATGATAAACGGAAAAGCCAAACTTCTGAGGGAGGATTACTGTGATGGGTTGGGGGATTGTTTGCCTGCCTGCCCTGCGGGAGCAATCAGCTTTGAGGAACGCGAAGCGAAAAAGTATGATGAACTTGCTGTTGGAAAAAGCAAGTTGGGAAAACAAAAAGAGGTGCTTAATTTTGGATGCCCTGAAACACAATCCAGAGCGATTTGCCGTGAAGCCGAGGGTAAATTTGTTCCTTCCAATAGGGATGAAAATAAAAGTCAGCTTTCTCAGTGGCCAGTTCAGATCAAACTTGCACCAGTAAATGCATCGTATTTTAATGATGCAAACCTGTTGATTGCCGCTGATTGTACGGCTTATGCTTATGGGGATTTTCACAACCGGTTTATCAAAAATAAAATCACTTTGATTGGCTGCCCGAAATTGGATGAGGGGGATTACAGCGAAAAACTGACAGAAATTATTAAGAACAATCGTATTAAAAGCATTATGGTTGTCAGAATGGAGGTGCCTTGCTGTGGTGGAATTGAGAATGCAGTAAAAAGAGCACTTCAAAACAGTGGAAAATTTATTCCGTGGCAGGTTGTTACAATTTCGACCGACGGGAAAATCATGGATTGAAAATTGGAATAATTTCATTAATTTTAATTTATAAAAATACAAATTTTAGTTGTAATTACAAAAACATTTATTATAATAATGGTGAAATCTGGAATACTTTGCAAAATGTATTTTTATAAGAGTTAAAATTTTTCCTTAAATAGGCAGATATATGAATTGTAAAGCAGAGAT
>DIQY01000029.1:0-1037 GCA_002424295.1 Ruminococcaceae bacterium UBA5450
TTGTTCCATTGCAAACCAGAATCGCAGTATGATTTTAAATCGAAGCTTTGCTAAAACAGCAACCCATTAATTACCAATAACAAAACAGTCATCAAACCACGGGTCAGGTATTGCAAAGCCGTAATTGTCGCAATTGTGTAAACAATTATTAGACAAAATTCACATTTTGTTCATAATTTTATACAAGAATGGTGGTATAATAGCAATAGTTGATAAAAATCAATTATCATACGTCTGAGAGGGAAAGCAAAGATCAAAGACTAAGGAGTGATAAGAATGATTAAAATCAGAACAGCAAAACTCAAAGATCTGCACACAGCTTCTGAAATATATGTAGGCAGCTGGCAGAACACTTATCCGGGCATGATCTCGCAGGATTATCTTGACGCGATGTCAGCGGATCACGCTGAGGAAAAACTTATTGCGTACATCACAGAACCGTCGATGAGACTTTTCGTCGCGGTCAACGATGACGACATCCCTATAGGCATACTGGCCTGCTCTCTCTATACGGAGATCGATGACTGCGGTATCGTAGACGTCCTCCACATTTCAAAAGACTACAAGGGATATGGCATCGGCACTGAGCTCGTACGCCGCAGCGCGTCATATATGCTCGACCATGACTGTCATTCGATGGCTGTCGATGTCGTCACGGCAAATATCAACGCGGTGCAGTTCTACAGCCACACAGGCGCGGTAGGATATGAACGCTATATGGATATGTTCGACGGTACAGAGGCGGATTCGCTCATCATGATGTGGAACGACCTCAAAGGAGTAGTCAACGGAAAAAGCGGAAGACATTACACAGTCATTCCGGAAGCTATCGCGGTATAAAGCGGAAAATAGCCTTATGATATGATATGAACTTAGTATGAACAAGCGGACGAAAAAATCCGGCTCCCTGAGGGATGCCGGTTTTTTCCTGCGCGTCTTTCGGCGCGCTTCGCAAAATGTTTATAGTTGTCTATTTGATTCTATGTCTATTTCATTATCGCTCCGCGGTCAGCTCCCGATACCATTCTCTGATATCT
>DIQY01000029.1:1202-1751 GCA_002424295.1 Ruminococcaceae bacterium UBA5450
GACCATTCTCTGATATCTCGCCAGCCATCCTGTCTTCACACGCGATCCCGGCGCGATATACGCCGCACGTCTCTTTTCGAATTCTTCATCCGAAACATCCGCATCGATCTTTGAGTTCGGGATGTCTATAGTTATGACATCGCCTTCCTTTATAAGGCCGATCTCGCCGCCCTGCGCAGCCTCCGGACATACATGTCCTATTGACGCGCCACGGCTCGCACCGGAGAATCTGCCATCAGTAATGAGCGCGACAGACTTATCGAGTCCCATCCCCGCGAGCGCGCTCGTAGGGCCCAGCATTTCTCTCATGCCCGGACCGCCTTTCGGCCCTTCATAGCGGATGACGACGACATCGCCGGCATTTATCTTCCCGGCAAAAATTGCTTCTATCGACTCTTCTTCTCCGTCAAAGACTCGCGCCGGTCCGGTATGTACCATCATCTCAGGCGCTACCGCGCTCCTCTTTACGATACTGCCGTTCTTCGCGATGTTTCCCCAGAGCACGGCTATGCCTCCGTTCTCGCTGTAAGGATCTTCGATATGCCGTAA
>DIQY01000029.1:1909-24812 GCA_002424295.1 Ruminococcaceae bacterium UBA5450
GATATGCCGTATTGTCCCATAGTCCTTCACAGGCCGCGTTTCGATATTCTCGCCGACCGTCTTTCCGGTCGCCGTTATGTGTGACTTGTCTATGAGATCTTTCTTCGAAAGCTCGTTCATCACAGCCTGGATGCCGCCCGCCGCGTTCAGATCCTGCATATGAGTCCCTCCCGCCGGAGCGAGATGGCACAGATTCGGGACCTTCGCGCTGTACTCGTTGAATGTGTCGAGAGTCAGATCGACTCCTGCCTCATTCGCGATCGCGAGAAGATGCAGTACACTGTTCGATGAACATCCAAGAGCCATGTCGCAGGTGAGCGCGTTAAGCACCGACTTCTCATCCACGATATCACGAGCCGTGATATCATTTCTGACAAGATCCATGATCGCCATACCGGCCTTCTTTGCCATCCTGAGTCTGCCCCCGTCGACAGCAGGGACAATGCCGTTTCCCGGCAGCGCGAGCCCGAGTACCTCCGCGATACAGTTCATACTGTTCGCGGTATACATCCCAGCGCAGCTGCCGCAGCCCGGGCAGACACCCTCTTCATACGCGGTCAGTCCATCGTCGTCGATCATGCCCGCCTTCCTCGCGCCGAAAGCTTCGAATATTTTCGACAGACTTACGTCTTCGCCTTTCACGCAGCCGGCCATCATAGGTCCGCCCGAGCAAACGACTGCCGGCACATCCATTCTGACAGCGGCCATCATCATACCCGGTACGATCTTATCGCAGTTCGGTATGAGCACGAGTCCGTCAAAGCAGTGCGCCATCGTCATCGTTTCCACACTGTCCGCAATAAGCTCTCTGCTCGCGAGACTGTATTTCATCCCCGCGTGTCCCATCGCGATACCGTCGCAGACGCCGATCGAAGGGAACTCTATCGGAGTCCCTCCGGCCATACGCACCCCTGCCTTTACTGCTTCAGCCACTTTATCAAGATTAAAATGTCCCGGCACGATCTCGCTGTGAGCGCAGCGTACGCCTATAAGCGGACGTTCAAGTTCTTCCTTTATATATCCCATCGCGTAGAAGAGGCTCCTGTGCGGAGCTCTTTCCACTCCCTTTGTGACCTGTTCACTTCTGAGTTTCATCAGTTTCCTCCTGCCTGTACCGGACTAGTTGTACTGTCTCAGCCAACTCATCATGCTCCTGAGCTCCGCTCCGACGGTCGAGCTCTGATGCTTGCATCTCTCAGCTCTCTCATCGAGGAATTTCTTCTTTCCCTCTTCCGATCTCATCGCCGTCATGAACTCATCAGCGAATGAACCGTCCTGTATACGATCCAGTATTTCTTTCATGCCGTCACGCGATTCCTTCGTGATGACTTTCTTTCCCGCGTAATAATCTCCGTACTCGGCCGTGTTAGATACCGACTTTCTCATGAGCTCCATGCCGCCCGAGTTCATCAGATCGACGATAAGCTTCATCTCATGCATCGTTTCGAAGTAAGCCATCTCAGGCTGGTAGCCTGCTTTCACGAGCGTTTCGAATCCCGCTTCCATGAGCTCCGTGATGCCGCCGCAGAGGACTGCCTGCTCGCCGAACAGATCCGTTTCAGTTTCAATTTTAAAGGTGGTTTCCATCAGAGCTGCACGAGCAGCTCCCAAACCTGCGCCATAAGCCAGTGCAACATCGAGGCAGTGACCGGAAGCATCCTGGTAAACCGCAACCAGAGCCGGGGTGCCTTTGCCTTCGACAAACTCAGAACGGACGGTGTGACCCGGTGCCTTCGGAGCAATCATGAAAACATCAATGTTCTTAGGTGGTAAGATCTGCTTAAAGTGGATGTTAAAGCCATGAGCAAAGGCAAGTGCTTTCCCTTCAGTCAAGTAGGGAGCGATGTCTTTCTTATAAATATCCGCCTGCTTCTCATCAGGAGTCAGCATCATAATGATATCTGCCTTCTGAGTGGCTTCTGCAGTGGTCATAACATCAAAGCCCATCTCTTTTACATGATCCCAGCGCCGGCTGCCTTTATAGAGGCCGACAATTACATTTACACCGCTGTCACGCAAGTTTAGAGCGTGAGCATGACCCTGGCTGCCGTAGCCAATAATTGCAACGGTCTTCCCCTTGAGAACGTTGATGTCGCAGTCTGCGTTGTAATAGATCTTTGGCATATGTTTTTTCCTCCTTGCCTTTCTCAGGCTTAAAATTTATAAACGGAACTCTGAAAAGAGTTGGGTTAACGTAAGAAAATCAGGGATTTACTTTGCTCTTTGTAATCTGAGCGCCCTTTTCAATCGCGATTGCACCGGTTCGGACAATTTCTTTGATTCCATAGGGATGTACCAAATCAATCAAAGTCTGGGTATTTTCCTGTGTATCCGAAATTTCCAAAGTCAGGCTGCTGGGTGCTACATCTATAATCTGAGCTTTCATCAGCTCGGCAATCTTCATCAGGTCTATTCGGTCTTGTGTGCGGCAATTCACCTTGATGAGAGATAACTCTCGAGAAAGAAAGTTTCCGGGAGTTAACACTTTTACCTTAATGACCTGAATCAACTTATTTAATTGTTTTTCCACCTGCTCGACGATCGATTCATCGCCGTCCACTACGATCGTGATGCGGGAGATGGTGGAGTCTTCCGTCACGCCCACTGCAAGAGAATCGATATTGAATCCCCGTCGGGCAAAAAGGCTGACCACTTTTGAGAGCAGGCCAGGCTGGTTTTCAACCAGTACAGAAAGCGTAAATTTCATTAAGACTGCCCTCCTTTAAATACTTGGGGTATCCGGATCAACCCGGCATACTAAAATATAGGGGTCAGGACTTTCGAGCATTCGTGCGGCGGCTTCTTTTGCTTCTTGGTTGGAAAAAGCGCATTCTGCTTTGATTCCATAGCTTTTTGCAAGAAGAACAAAATCCGGTTCGCCGCCTTTTAGCTGTGTCGCAATATAATGGCTGTGATAAAGTTTATCTTGAAACTCTTTGACCATGCCAAGAGTGCCATTTTGCATAATGATGATTTTAATCGGAATTTGATACTGCATGATGGTGCCGAGTTCGCACATTGCCATCTGAAAGGAACCGTCTCCGCAGACGGCGACAACCTGCCGGCGAGGTTTCGCAAGTTTTGCGCCGATTGCCGCTGGAATGGCATATCCCATGGTGCCAAGGCCGCCGCTTGTTAGGAACCGACCCCGCTTTACATTAAAATTGCGTGCCGACCAAATTTGGTTTTGCCCCACATCGGCCACAAGAATCGCATTTTCTTCCATCATAGAAGAAAGGTCGCGGATAAAGACCCTGGGTTCTACCGCATCCTCCCGGGGAACTCCACGGAGCGGATACTGATTTTTAAGCTCTAAAACTTCTTTTTTCCATTCTTCTGGAACAGTATCGGTGATTTCTTCTGCCATCGTGTGCAGAACGCCGCGGATATCGCCGACAATCGGAATATCCACCTGTATGTTTTTCCCGATTTCTGCCGGGTCGATATCGATATGAATAATCACGGCTTTATTGGCGATCTGTTCCGGAGAGCTAACGGCGCGGTCGCCGACTCTTGCGCCGCAAAGAATCACCAAGTCGGCTTTTTTTAGTGCCCGGTTGGCGCTTTCTCTGCCATGGGTTCCGATCATGCCGAGATAATGGTCACTATTCATTGGAACCACGCCGATACCCATCATGGTCGCACAGACGGGAATTCCGCTGTTTGTCGCAAATGCAATCATTTCTTCCCTGGCACCCGAGAGAACCACGCCGCCGCCGCAGCAGAGAATGGGGCGCTTTGCTTTGCTGATAGCGATGAGCGCTTTTTTGATCTGCATAATATGTCCTTGGGTGCGGGGCTTATAGCCGCGGATCTGCGCTTTTTCCGGATAATGAAAATCTTCTACCATCTGGTTTTGAATATCAGTGGGAATATCGATCAAAACGGGGCCGGGGCGTCCGGTAGAAGCAATATAGAATGCTTCTTTAAAGATATGAGTCAGATCATTTGCATCTTTTACAAGGTAACTGTGCTTTGTGAAACTTTCACAGGCACCGGTGATGTCGGCTTCCTGAAAAACATCGCGTCCTAAAAGCCATGAATTTACCTGGCCGGTAATAATGATCAGCGGAATCGAATCCATATAAGCAGTCGCAATGCCGGTAATTAAATTAGTTGCACCGGGGCCGGAGGTCGCAACACAAACGCCGATCTTTCCGCTGGAGCGGGCATATCCGCTGGCCTCATGCGCCGCATTCTGTTCTTCCCGACAGAGGATATGGCGAATGTCAGATTCGAAAAGGCAATCATAAAAAGGGCAGATTGCGGCGCCAGGATAACCGAAAACAAGATTGACGTTTTCTTCTTCCAGACATTTTACCATAATCTGTGCGCCGCTAAACATAAAAATTACCTCCTCATTTTGCCAATAAAGTCACCAAGACTTTTGTAATAAAAAAGCCGATCCGGAGAAAGGATCGGCGAAACTTTTTCCGAATTTAATTAGTAATTATACGATAGAATGACCAGAAGGTCAATAAAAAGTTTAGCAATTTAACTCGGAAAATTTATTTTTTAAATTATTTTCTTAAAAATGGGATTTTTTATAGCTTGGAATCGGCTTTTTGCTGGAAACGATTGGAAAAAACAGAAACGCGCTGGTGGACTCCGGTAGCAACTTCACCTTTGTTATCGCTGGCGGTCAAGGAGAAATCGAAAAAGCGTCCCTCCTGTTTTGTCAAAACTGCCGTTACGGTAATTTCGGCACCCAGAGGAGAGGGTGCATTGTGATTGACTGTGATGGAACAGCCGACCGTTGTGGAACCCTCGTCCAAATATTTAGCAGCGAGATTCATGGAAGCGTTCTCAAAAAGGGCAGCCAGAGTTGGAGTGGCAAGTACCCGCAGACTGCCGGATCCGACATTTACAGCGAGCATATCTTCGGTTACGGTTTTTGTAATGGTCAATTTTGTTTCTTGCATTGTAATCCCTCCTAGAATCATGTTATAATTACTATATCATATTTTCTAAAAAAAAAACAAGGAGAACCGTAAATTGGAGCTGCAAATTGTAAAAGCGGAAGAGGAAGATTTACCTCAGGTTGCTGCTTTGGCAAAAGAAATCTGGGAAGAACATTTTACGCCGATCATCGGAGAAAAACAGGTGGCGTATATGGTGGAAAAATTTCAGTCTCTCACCGCGATGCGCCGCCAGACAAAGACGGAGGGATACCGCTATTATCGCTTCTTAAAAGATGGAGTGCTGATTGGCTATACGGGAGTGGCGGTGAACCCCGGTGACGAAGAACGGCTTTTTTTAAGTAAACTGTATATTAAAAAAGAAGAAAGAGGACAAGGCTTTTCCAGCAGAGCTTTTGATTTTCTCGAAGATCTCTGCCGAAAAGAAGGTCGCCGGTCGATTTGGCTTACCGTCAATAAACAGAACGAAATTCCCCTTGCGGTTTATCGGCATCGCGGATTTCAGATTACCGACAGCGTTGTCACCGATATTGGCAGCGAATTTGTGATGGATGACTACATAATGGAGAAGATTATTTCAAAAACAAAGTAAAACTCACAGAAAAATAATAATTATTATTAAATTTGCATTGACTTTCCAAATTCTTCATGATATTATAAAAAACGAAAAGACAAAGAGGGATCACCGTATGAAATTAGGAATTGTAGGACTGCCGAACGTAGGAAAGAGCACCTTGTTCAACGCGATTACAAATGCAGGAGCACAGAGCGCAAATTATCCGTTCTGCACTATCGAACCCAATATTGGGGTTGTGGCGGTGCCGGATAAGCGGCTTAACTGGCTTTCGGATTTCTATCATCCGAAGAAGTTTACGCCGGCTAGCATTGAGTTTGTAGATATTGCGGGTCTTGTAAAAGGAGCCAGCAAAGGCGAAGGACTCGGCAATAAATTCCTTGCCAATATTCGAGAAGTGGATGCAATCGTCCACGTTGTCCGCTGTTTTGAAGATGACGATATTGTCCACGTAGAGGGCAGCATTGATCCGAAGCGTGATATTGAAACAATTAATGTGGAGCTGATCCTTTCGGATTTGGAAGTCTTGGATCGCCGAATTGATAAAACTCAGAAGATGATTAAAGCAGATAAAAAGTACCAGATTGAGCTTGACTTTTTTAAACGGGTCAAAGAAGCTTTAGATGCTGGAAAACCTGCACGTAGTGTCGAATGTAACGAAGATGAAGCGGCGCTTCTTTCGACCGTCAATCTTTTGACGAATAAGCCAATTATCTATGCTGCCAATATGAGTGAGGCGGATTTTAAAGCCGATATTCATCAGAATCATTTTCTTGCAGAAGTCGAAAAGATTGCAAACGAGGAGCATGCAGCCGTATTGCCGATCTGTGCAGAGATGGAAGCAGAAATGGGCGATATGGAGCCCGATGAAAAAGAACTGTTCCTTGCGGATCTGGGGTTAAAGGAATCTGGGCTGGACCGTTTGATTCGCGCCTGCTATTCCCTTTTGGGATTGATCAGTTTCTTGACTGCAGGAGAACCTGAAGTCCGTGCATGGACCATTAAAAAAGGAACAAAAGCACCGCAGGCTGCCGGAAAGATTCATACGGATTTTGAGCGCGGGTTTATCCGTGCCGAGATCGTTTCTTTTAAAGATTTGGTGGAATGTGGTTCCATTGCCGCGGCAAAAGAGAAGGGTCTCTACCGCAGTGAAGGAAAAGACTATGTGATGCAGGACGGAGATGTAGTCCTTTTCAGGTTTAATGTTTAAGAAATTTCTTTTTGGCAATTCTTTTTTGGGGAAGAAAGTGTTTCTTTCCTTTAGAATTTGCATAAATCAAAATGAAATTAGGAGGTAATTCGTATGGAATTCAAAGGAAGTAGAACAGAAGCAAATTTGGCGGCTGCGTTTGCCGGCGAGAGTCAGGCACGCAATAAATATACCTACTATGCAAGCCGGGCAAAAAAAGATGGATATGAGCAGATCGCAGCCATCTTTGAAGAGACAGCCAATAATGAAAAAGAGCATGCAAAACTTTGGTTTAAACTTCTTCATAATGGTGAGATCCCGGATACCATGACCAATTTGGCCGATGCGGCTGCCGGTGAAAACTACGAATGGACCGACATGTATAAGAATTTTGCAGAGGAAGCTGACAAAGAAGGCTTTGCGCAAATTGCACAGACGATGCGTGATATTGCAACGGTTGAAAAATCGCACGAGGAGCGCTACCGCAAGTTGCTTTCTGATTTGAAAGAAGATATCGTTTTCAAATGCGATGAAGAAACAGTTTGGGTATGCCGGAACTGCGGCTATATCTACGTTGGCAAAGAAGCTCCAAAAGTATGCCCCGCTTGTAAGCATCCACAAGCTTATTTTGAACGCCGCGCGGTCAACTATTAATTAATAAATTGAATCTTTAATTTTACAAAAACCGGCAAACCATTTTTGGCTTGCCGGTTTTTCCTGTATTTCATTAAAAAATAAATAAAAAATCAATGCCTAATTTGTAAATATTTAATCTCATGTCCCAAAAATGGGACATGACCCCTAATTGAAAGAATAAATGTTCGAATAATTATTGCGCTTGTCCAAAGAAGCTCATAAAATAAAAAGAGGAGAGAAAATTTACCCGACCGAGAAATTCAGGAAAGCGAGTGGATAAACGAATGGATTATTTAGCATTATCAAACGAATACTTAGGGGAGGCCCAAAAATTGAAGGAGGCAATCATACCGATTAAAAATCGGCTAAAACAAAAAAGGCTTGGCTTTGAAGAAACGATTTCTTTGCAACGGAGGCAGGCAATGCTTTATCAGATGTATCTGGAGTGCCGGTTTACCGGTCTCTATTTGAAAAGGCATTACGCATGAGGACAAAGTTACTTAGTCTGGAGGCCCTAAAAAAAGGGATCGCCGCGAAGACTCCAGAACAGGAAGACCCCAAAAGAGAAAGGCTTTGCCGAACAGTAAAACTTGCGATGGAGGAGGAACTGACCGAGCGGCAGAGAGAATGTCTTTGGCGCCGGTGCGAGGGAGAAGCAATTAAAAAGATAGCGGAAGACTTGGAGATTACACCGCCAACAGTCGAAAAGCATATCAGCGCGGGATTGCGCCGCCTACAGCGAATTTTTCGCTATTATTCTTTCTAAAGGATTCGACTTTTTAGAACAAGAAAGGCGGTAGACAAATTGTGTAAACAGGGCTATAATAAAAATTATTCTAATTTGTTAAAAAAATACAAAATTAATTTTGGAGTGTGAAACTATGAAGTCTAAAAAGATTCTCGCGGCCTTGATGGCGGGTGCGGTGGCGCTTTGCAGTTCAGGCTGTACGATCGGAGGGGACAAGTCCTGGTCCGCAAAATCGGGAGACACCCAACTTCCGGCGGGCGTTTATATTTATGAACTTTTCAGTGCTTATAATCAGGCAAAAACGAAGGCGGGATATACCACCTATATGGATATGAAAACCCAAACAATTGATGGCAAAGATGCGTTTACATGGACAAAAGATACCGCCAAGAATAGCATTAATCAGATCTTTGTAATTGATGATATGATGAAAGACCTGAATCTGACCCTTTCGGATGATGATAATACAACCATTAACACCGAGACGGCTTCTGCTTGGAATGGTTCTTCTTCCAATGCGGGATATGGCACCACCTTGGAGAAGTTTAATATTGCGAAATCGTCTTTCCAGATTGCTTATGCCGAATATTATGTCAAGTACCAGAAGGTGTTTGAAGCAATCTATGGACAAGGCGGAAGCAAAGAAATCAGCGCAGAAGATCAGAAAGCGTATTTTGAAAAGAAATTTGCCTCTTTTGAGATGATTCCGGTTGCTCTTTATAGTAAGGATTCTTCCGGGTCTTACAGCGTGATGAGCAATGATGATAAAGCAAAGCTCAAAACAGAGCTGGAAGGCTATGCAAGCGAAGTAAAAGGCGGCAAGAAGTCCATGTCTGATGCGGGAACGGATTATATGAATGCACACTCCGATACCGTTACCGCTTCTCCCTATCAGGATGTAACAACCGATTTGGAGACCAGTGGACTTCCCACCGATGTGGTTACAGGGATTCAGGGCATGAATGGCGGAGATGTACAGGTGCTCGATATTGGTTCCTATTATATTCTTGTCAGCAAGCGTGATATCAAGACGAAAACAGATACAGCACTGCAGGACGAACAAACAAAACTTTCCGTTTTGAGTGGACTTAAAGGAGATGAATTCCAGCAGGACATTGAGCAGAAAGCAGAGAATTATACGAATGCAACCTTTAATACAGCCTGCATCAATGCGTATACGCCGGATCTGTTCTATACAGCTCCATCCAGCAGTGCGGCAGTTTCCTCGGAAAATATTTCGGAAGATCCTTCAAGCACTTCTGACGCGGTAAGCAGTACCAGTTCTGCAGCATAACAAAAGAGAATGAAATATGGGGCTAGCCTCATTATTAATGTATAACGGATTTTTATAAAAGGCAGCGGCACAAGTAGAAATGCTTGTGCCGCTGCCTTTTTATTTTAAATTTGCTTTATTCATTTAGAACAGGACAACAATATCTCCGCGGACTGCACAATCCCCTTCATAACTTTGTGCCTTTCCAGTCTTTAGATCATAAAGAGAATAAAAAATAAAAGTGCTCTTTTCATCGGTCATTTCGTAGCGGGCTAAAAGATAACGATCATCAAGGCAGGTAATAAAATCTCCCATTTCAGTGCTGTAACAGGTATCAACCGAGCTGTGAAGAATCCCTTTTACGTGAATTCCTTCGTTGCAGCGGTTGATTCGAAAAACCCGGCATTCCCCGTCAATCTGGAATTGTGCATCTTTATCATTCCCTGTAAGAGTCAAGCTCGCGGCAACTGTTTTATGTCCGGTTTCTTTATCGACTGCAATCAGCCGTTGGTCGCTTTTCGGAAAATACAAGGCGCGGAAATAGAGAGATTTTTCGTCCTGACCGGCATAACGAACAAGCCCGTCGGTGCCGGCGCGAAGAATGCATTCCATTGGCAATTCACTTTTTCCATAATGGATCGCATCCAATATTTCGCTTTGCATCCCCAGAAAGACAGAATCGGAAATATCATCTCCGAGCCACCGCTTATCCTGATAGCACTTTCGCTTGTCTTCTTCTGTGCCGTGAGGCTGCAACAAAAGGAGCTGTGGAATTTCTCCGCCAATAAACGGAATGAGCGCTGCGCCCGCACAGATCCGCTTATCGCGAATGCTGCGGCAGCGGCCGGTTTCCAAATCGTAAAGATAAGCTGCCCGAGAGTTTCCCGTGTGCAGCTGATATTCATGAAACAGCGCTTCGTCCCGATCATTTTCCTCCACGTAAAAAAGAATGTGAGATTCATCGATCGCAAAGCTGCCGGAGTAATTTCCTGCAAAAGTTACCTGGTCAAAATTCTTTTCTTTGCCTTCTTTACTGAGCCGCAGAACCCATGCTTCCCCGCTGCCATTTTCCATCACGACGAGAAAATCAGTGGGAAACGAAAAATAGTGCATCATATAACCTGGCTTTTGAACTAGATAATTTGCGAGCATATCCTCTTTTTTGGTAGCACTGTTATAGCGCAGCAGAAAGAGACTTTGCTTGCCGTCCTCTATTTTTTCTTCTGCATAATAGATTAGATCACCGCAGATATCAATCAGAACATCATTGCAGTTTGTAAAAATGTTACGCAGGTCAATTAATTTCATATTCTGCGGCGCTCCTTTCTAAAAACTTACTTTTCTATTTTAGCCTACCTTTCTGTCTTTTTCAAGCAAATGGGAAGGACTTTTCCTGAGAAAGTCAAAAGCCCCTTTGAGATAAAAAAGTTCATACACTTTTTATGATAAATGTGTATAATAATATCAATATGCGAAAGGGGAATCATCTATAATGGTAGAGCGAGGAAGCGGCCCGGTGGTGGAACTGGATTTTCATAATACGCTGGTCAAAGACGCACAGCGGGAGCTGACCGCTTATCTTTCTCATGCGCCGGATTCTGTCCGCGAAGTGCGTGTAATTCACGGATATCACGGCGGTACGGCTCTTCGGGATATGATTCGTTACCATTTTCATCACCCCCGCATCAAGACGAAGATGATCGCGCTAAACCCCGGGGAGACCCGACTAATTTTAAAATAACGGGAGAATGATATGGCTTTTGTGGAATTTCATGATGTGACCAAGTTTTATCAAATGGGTGAAGTTTCAATCCATGCGGCGGACGGCGTTAATTTTTCCATCGAAAAAGGAGAATTTGTCATTATCGTCGGTCCAAGCGGTGCGGGAAAGACCACAGTGCTCAATATGCTGGGGGGCATGGATTCTTGTACTACTGGGGAGATCCTTTTGGATGGGAAAAATATCAGCAGTTACAATCAAAAACAGCTTACGCAGTACCGGCGGTACGATGTAGGGTTTGTTTTTCAGTTTTATAATTTGGTGCAGAATCTGACGGCGCTTGAAAATGTAGAATTGGCATCCCAGATCTGTAAAGATCCGCTGGATGCGATGGAAGTCTTACGGGAAGTAGGACTTGAAGAGCGGGCGGATAATTTTCCGGCACAGCTTTCGGGCGGCGAGCAGCAGCGGGTTGCGATTGCCCGTGCTCTTGCAAAAAATCCAAAATTACTGCTCTGTGATGAACCGACCGGCGCACTGGATTACCGCACCGGAAAGGCAGTCCTTCAGCTTTTACAGGATACCTGCCGCAATACCGGAAGAACCGTGATCGTCATTACACATAATCAGGCATTTGCTGCCCTGGCGGATCGGGTAATTCATATTCATTCAGGAAAGGTTCAGAAGATGGAGCTAAACGAAAACCCAATGAGTGCTGAAAGGATTGAATGGTGAGATGAAAGCTTTCAGAACTGAAATCCGCCGTTCAATTTCGCGGTCAAAGGGCCGATTCTTTGCAATCTTGTTAATCGTAGCGTTGGGTGCGGGATTTTATGCCGGTTTGCGGTCAACAGCACCGGATATGCGCAGAACCGTTGACCAATATATGAAAGACGGCAACCTGATGGATATTCAGCTTTTGTCCACTATGGGATTTTCGGCTTCAGACGTGGAAGCTGTTTCTCAAGTAGAGGGTGTCGAGGCGGCAATGCCGACCTATTATACCGATGTCATCACCACGGTAGATCAGAAAGATATTACGATTAGAATTCATGCGCTCCCGCCGTTGGGAGCGGAAGATACGTCGAAAGAATCTATGAACCGTCCGACGCTCGTTGAAGGACGCTGGCCGCAGAACAGCGGAGAATGCGTCGTTGGGAAAGGGAAAGACCTCAAGAATAGTATCGAGATCGGCTCGACAATTACGATGCAGTCCTGTACAGGCGGGCTTTCGGATACCTTGAAGACAGATACGTTTACAGTGGTCGGCTATGTGGATTCCTCATATTATGTCAGTTTTTCAGTCGGGACTACGACCATCGGAAATGGTCAGCTTGACCGCTATGCCTTTATTTTGCCGGAGGATTTTAAAAGCAGTGCTTATTCGACGCTCTATCTCAAAGTGAAGGGTGCAGATTCAGTCAGCACTTTTTCAGATCGGTATGATGAGATTGTCGGCGCAGTAAGTGATCGCCTGGAGGACATTCGGGAGTCGCGGCAGAATGGCCGTTTACAGGAAGTGAAAGCAGACGCTGAGCAGACGCTCTCCGATGCCCAGAAAAAATATGACAATGCAAAGGCGGATACGGATGCGCAGTTAAATGAAGCCCAGCAGAAGCTTTTGGATGGAGCGGCGCAGATTGCCGAAAATGAGCGGACGCTGGAGGACGCAGAAGCGAAGCTTGCTGCAGGAAAGCAGGAGTATGAGAGTGGCCTTGCGGCTTATCAGGAAAAAGCGGCAGAGACAAATCCACAGCTAAATGCTGCACAGGAGCAGATTGATACAGGCAAAGAGACCCTTGCGGAAAAAAAGCAGCAGTTGGAGGCTGCGGAGAAAAAGCTGGAAGAAGGAAAAGGACAGCTGACTTCTGCGGAGCAGCTGGTGCAAAGTATTCCGCAGCTAAAAGCCGGCATCAAGCAGACGCAGCAGACAATAAATGACCTGACCGCAAAACAGGAGCCTTTGAAAGTTCAAGTTGCGGGATTAAAAGCCCAGGCAGAAACGCTCAATGCACAGATGAATTCGCTGGATCCAAAAGCCCCTGATTACGAAAATCAAAAAACAAAACTGCAAAACCAACTCGATCAGGTAAATGCAGGGCTTTCTCAGGCAGAAAGTGGTTTGCAGCAGGTGAATGACGGGATAACCACCGCAAATTCCGAGCTGCAAAATCTGGGGGGACTTCTTGCGCAGGCAAATGCACTTTCTCCGCAGCTTGATTCGATGAGAGAGCAGCTGACTTCTGCGGAGCAGCAGATTTGGGAGGGACAAGAAGCGATCACTTCTGGAGAGGAAGAGATTGCTGCGAATCAGCAGAGAGTGGATTCCGGTCGGGAACAGCTTTCTGCGGCAAAAGAAAAACTTGACAGTGCTGCAGAAGAGATTTCTGCAAATGAAACACGTTTGGCACAGGGAAGACAGCAGTTGGGAGAAGCCAAAAATACGCTTTCTGATGGACAGAAATCCTATGACGATGCCAAAAAAGAAGCAGAAGGAAAGCTTTTAAACGCCAAACTGGAGCTCGACGACGGAAAAGCAAAACTGGACGAACTGAAAGCGCCTACATGGTATATCCTTGACCGCCACAAGAATCTTGGATTTGCCAGTTTTGAAAGCGATGCAGACCGAATGGATTCAATTTCCACCGTGTTTCCGGTTCTGTTCTTTTTAGTTGCGGCGCTGGTTGCACTCACAACAATGACCCGTATGGTAGAAGAGGAGCGGGTTTTGATCGGAACCTATTTTTCTTTGGGATATTCTAAACATACCATCCTGAAAAAATATCTGTTCTATGCGGGAGTTGCAGGAGTGGTAGGCTGTGCAGTGGGGATTCCTTTAGGAATGTATGTTTTGCCGCCGAT
This sequence comes from Ruminococcaceae bacterium UBA5450, assembly GCA_002424295.1. Taxonomy (GTDB): domain Bacteria; phylum Bacillota; class Clostridia; order Oscillospirales; family Acutalibacteraceae; genus Caproicibacterium. The sequence continues at coordinate 15,831 of DIQY01000029.1, forward strand.
TTGTTGGAACAGTTATCGCCTGATCTATGTTGCACCGCCTGCAATTTTGGAATTTAACCTCAAATATACGGCAATCGGATTTTTTGCTTCTCTGGGAACTTCTCTGGGAGCGACTGCTTTTGCAGTGGCTTCTTCTCTGAGAGAATCCCCAGCATCTCTGATGCTGCCAAAAGCACCGGCGCCCGGAAAGCGAATCTTTCTCGAGCGAATTCACCCGATTTGGCGCCGTATGAAATTTACCAGCAAAGTGACTGCGCGGAATATGTTTCGCTATAAGCGGCGTCTAATTATGACGATTGTTGGAATCGCCGGCGCAACGGGGCTCCTTTTGACCGGATATGGAATTAAAGACAGCATTTCCGACATTATTACGAATCAGTACAATGTTCTTTATTCCTACAATGTGGTAGCTCATCTGAAAGATGGAAACGTTTCTGAAGAAGCAAAAAAAGTTTTGGAAGATTCCCAAAAGACTTCCGGCTGGATGAAAGATGAGCGGCGCAATATCGATATTGATAACGAAAGCGGCAAGAGCATTTCCGGCTACCTTTTTGTACCGGAAACAGCGGACGAACTTCCGAATTTTGTGAATCTGCGTTTGAGAAAAAGCCATGAGCAAGTGCCTTTTGGCAGCAATAGCGTTGTCCTTACTGAAAAGGCTGCCGGTCAACTGGGCGTCTCTGTGGGCGGAAAAGTGATCATTAAAAATAATGAAGGAAAAGAAGTTTCATTTACTGTAACCGGAATTACGGAAAACTATCTTTACCATTTCCTTTATATTGATCCGGTGCTTTATGAATCTGTCACAGGAGATCAGCCTCAATATAATGAATTGTGCATCGAGGCGAATGCCCCGGACAGTGCTGCGCAGAAAGCATATAGCGATGAGCTTTTAAATAGCGACGGAATTTCTATTGTTACGTTTTTGAGGGATACGACAAAAGCATTCGAAAAGATGATCGAATCGCTCAATAATATTATTTTGGTTTTGATTTTCTGTGCCGGGATGCTGGCATTTATTGTCCTTTACAATCTAACGAATATCAATATTACAGAGCGGCAGCGGGAACTTGCCACCATTAAGGTTTTGGGATTCTATGATCGTGAAGTCAGCGCTTATATTTATCGGGAGACTAGCTGGCTGACGATCTTGGGGTGCGGAGCAGGACTGCTTTTGGGAATTTTGATGCACGCTTATGTCATTACAACGGTAGAAATAGATGTGGTGATGTTTGGCCGCGAGATCGCACCGCAAAGCTTCCTCTATAGTGCTCTCTTAACTTTGCTGTTCTCTGTGATTGTTGATCTATTTATGAATCGAAAACTGAAGCGGATTAATATGGTGGAATCTTTAAAGTCTGTTGATTAAATAGAATAAAAAATAAAAAGCTGAAACAACTTGACTTAATAGACAAGTGTTTCGGCTTTTTTGCATAAAGAGCGCTCCAAACGGGAACTTTACAGAAAAAAGGAGCGTGAAAGCGATATGAATGGAGACGCAGAACTGCTGAACTTTATTTATCAGAATTCACAAATGGGAGTAGAGACATTAGGACAACTGATTCCCATGGTAAAAGATTCTCCGGAATTTGAGAAACAGCTCGAAGGGCAGAAACGGGAGTATGATTCGATTCATAAAGAGGTAAAATTACTTCTCGAGAACCACGGAAAAGAGGAAAAAGGGCTGGGTGCTTTTGAAAAAATCCGCACGTATCTGATGGTGAATCTGGAAACGCTGACCGATCGTTCGGCATCTCATATTGCCGAAATGCTGATGATCGGCAGCAATATGGGTGTGATTGACGCGATCAAAAATCTCAAAAAATATGAAAGCGGAGTTTCGCCGGAGGTAAAAAGTTTAATGGAGCACCTGAGAAAATTTGAAGAGAACAACGTGGAGCGTCTTAAAAAATATCTATAAAGATCAAAAATGAAAAAACGGCACCGGGAAAAATTCCGGTGCCGTTTTAATAGGAAGCAGCAGGTAATTCTTACACATGAAGAAGCTGCGCTGCGATAGAAAAATAAATAATCAGGGAAACCGCATCCACAATCGTCGTAATCAGAGGGGCTGCCATCAAGGCAGGGTCCATATGGCATGCCTTTGCAATCATCGGCAGTACGCCGCCGATGGATTTTGCCATGATAACGGTGCAAATTATGGAAAGGGAGATGGTTAGCGCAATTAAAGGTTGACCAGGATAAAGAATGATCAGACGAACAAAGTTTACCGCACTTAAAACGATACCCACCATGACGCTGACTCGAATTTCTTTCCAGAGAACTTTCCAAAAGTCGTGCATCTGGACTTCTCCCAGAGCCATGCTGCGAATGACGATGGTGCTCGACTGGCTGCCGGCATTTCCGCCGGTGTCGGTAAGCATTGGGATAAAGGAAACCAAAATCGGCATTGCCGAAAATGCAGCCTCATAATTATTAAGAATGGATCCGTTAATCATCCCGGAGATCATCAGAATTAGAAGCCATACGATTCGGTTTTTAGCGAGCCGGAAGACTCCGGTTTTAAGATAGGGCGTCTCTTCCGGCGCCATAGCACCCATGACCTGAATATCTTCGGTGGCTTCTTGTTCCATAACGTCCATCGCATCGTCAACGGTGATAATGCCGACCAGGCGGTTTTCTTTATCGACTACCGGCATGGAAAGAAGGTCATATTTACTAAAATTGTTGGCAACATTTTCTCGATCGTCTGTCGTAGTCGCTTTGATGATATCTTCGTCCATCAGCTCTTCGATCGGACAGTCGTCGTTTGAAAGCAATAAATCTTTTACAGTGACGATTCCCTGCAGGATTCGCTGATCATCGATCACATAGCAGGTATAAATAGTTTCACTGTCTTCTCCTGTACGGCGAATTTTGCGGATGGAATCTTTGACTGTCATATTCCGCCGCAAATCCATAAATTCGGCGGTCATAATGCTGCCGGCGGAATTTTCCGGATACTGTAAAAATTTATTAATCAGCGTACGGGTATCTTTAGAAGCAACTTTTAAAACACGCTTAACCATATTTGCCGGCAGTTCTTCGACCATATCCACTGCATCATCAACCGAAAGATCTTCCAGAATTTCGTGCAGCTCCTGGTCGGTAATGGATTCCACTAAATATTGCTGGGTATCCGACTCCAGATTGGAAAAAACTTCGGCTGCTACCTCTTTTGGCAGGGTACGGAATGCAACAATCGATTTTTCGTCCGGTAATTTTTCCAATAGTTCGGCGATATCTACTTCATTCATATCGTCGAGCAGTTTGCGTACGGCTGCAAAGTTGCGCTGACTTAAAAATTCAAGAAGCTGATTTTTGAGTTCTTCATTGTTAGAATTGTCCATATGGGAGGTCCCTCCTTCGCCTTTTTTAAGTAAAGAGACAGAGAACCCCAAACAGCGAAAAAATAACCGTACGCAAATCACTTTTTAAAAATTGCGCACAGCCATAACGAGTCCTTATGGAAAACGAACACCAAAGCCCATGATTCATTAAAAAATCAATCGAGCTAAAATGGTCGTCCATAAGGGAACGTCATCGTCATTTTGGGCGCTTCGGTCATAGATGTCCACTTGGTGCTCCTCCTTTTTTATTTTTTCGAATCTCTACATGAACATATTTATTATAACATACAGTCTTTTAAAATGTATATAAAAATTAAAAAAAACAGAGTAGATGAAAACAGAATTTTGAAAAGTTGATTTCTTTCTGAAGATGGCTGTGCTATAATAAAAAATGATTTAGAAATGCAGGACTTTTAAAAAAAAGACCTGAAATCTTGGAGGTTTATGAACCATGGCAGAATTTATGACAGGCTTAAAACGAAGCTGTTACTGCGGTGAAGTGCGCCTGAGCGATGTTGGGAAAAAAATTACGGTTTGCGGTTGGTGTCAGCGTCAGCGCGATCTGGGACAACTGATTTTTATTGATTTAAGAGATCGCACTGGTATTTTGCAGCTTGCTTTTGATGAGAGCTGCGATCGGGACGTATTCCAAAAAGCATTTTCCGTGCGTGCAGAATATGTGTTGGCAGCAGTCGGCGTTGTACGGGAGCGGACCAGCAAAAATAAAGAAATTTCTACCGGCGATGTGGAATTAGAAGTGCAGGAGCTGCGTATCTTTTCGAAGAGCGAAACGCCGCCTTTTGCGATTGAAGAAAATTCCAATGTAAAAGAAGATACTCGCCTAAAATATCGTTATTTGGATTTGCGCCGTCCGGATATGCAGAAGAAAATTATCGGCCGTCATCGAATTGTTAAGGTTGCACACGATTATTATGATGAGAACGGCTTTGTTGAGATTGAAACGCCGGACCTGATTAAATCCACCCCGGAAGGCGCAAGAGATTATTTGGTCCCTTCCCGGATGTTCCCCGGTAATTTCTTTGCATTGCCGCAGAGCCCGCAGCTTTATAAACAGCTTTTGATGCTTTCTGGGTTTGACCGCTATATGCAGATTGCCCGCTGTTTCCGCGATGAGGACCTCCGCGCCGACCGTCAGCCGGAGTTTACGCAGATCGACTTTGAGATGTCCTTTGTTACACAGGATGACGTTATGGCAATCGGCGAAGGCTTTATGAAACTTGTTTATAAAAAGGTACTTAACATAGATATCGAAACACCGTTTAAGCGCATGACTTGGCACGAGGCAATGCGCCGCTTCGGTTCGGACAAGCCCGACCTTCGTTTCGGACTTGAGCTTATCGACATAACAAACGATATTAAAAACACCGAATTCCGTGTATTCAAGGGCGCTGTTGACGGCGGCGGAAGCGTAAGAGGGATTAACCTTAAAGGGCAGGCAGATAATTTAAGCCGCAAGGAAATCGACAAGCTCACCGAATGGGTTAAATCATACGGTGCAAAGGGCATTGCATGGACAAGGCTCACCCAAAAAGCCGAAACGTCTTCATACGAAAAATTCCTTTCCGAACAAGAAGCGGCGGCAGTCAGAAAGACTATGGGCGCAGAAACAGGCGACGTTCTTTTGATAGTCGCNNGACTTTGAGATGAGCTTTGTCAATCAGGAAGATGTCATGGGGATTGCAGAGGGCTTTATCGAGAAAGTTTACCGCGAGATCCTTGGAATTAAAATTCCGCTGCCGCTGCGCAGAATGACGTGGCAGGAAGGGATGGAGCGTTTTGGCTCCGACAAGCCGGACCTGCGTTTCGGAATGGAACTAACCGATGTAAGCGAGTGCCTGAAAGATACGGAATTTAAAGTATTCTCCGGTGCACTAAAAACCGGAAGCGTTCGCGGAATCAATCTGAAGGGGCAGGCGCAGGCGCTTTCCCGCAAAGAGATTGATAAGCTGGGCGAATGGGTGAAGTCTTATGGGGCAAAGGGCCTTGCATGGACTCGTCTCGCTGAAAAAGGGACAAGCAGCTTTGAAAAGTTTTTAAAGGCGGAAGAAGTCGAAGCGCTGCGTAAAAAGATGGATGCACAGCCCGGAGATGTACTGTTCTTTGTTGCTGACCCGAAAAATAAAGTGGTCTTTGATACGTTGGGCGCTTTGCGCTGTGAACTTGCGCGCAGATTTAACCTAATTGATGACAGCAAGCCGTGTCTTCTGTGGATTACTGATTTTCCGCTCTTTGAGTACAGCGAAGAAGAGGGAAGATTTATGGCAATGCACCATCCGTTTACGATGCCGAATCCAGAGGATCTTGACCGGCTTGAAAGCGATCCCGGTTCGGTGCGCGCATTAGCTTATGATATGGTTTTGAACGGAAATGAAGTCGGCGGCGGTTCCATCAGAATCAATGATTCCGAACTGCAGCGCCGCATGTTTAAAGCACTTGGATTTACACCGGAAGAGGCACAGCGCCGGTTTGGATTCTTGATTGATGCGTTCCGCTATGGAGCGCCGCCGCACGGTGGTATGGCCTTTGGGCTTGACCGCCTTGTCATGCTGATGCTGAACTGCGATTCTATTCGTGATGTGATCGCGTTCCCGAAGGTTGCGTCTTCGGCAGAACTGATGTCGGAAGCACCTACCGAAGTCGATCAAAAGCAGCTCAACGAACTTGGGATTCAGGTTGTAAAACAAAAATAAAGCCGATTTTTCCGAATCTTTTTTCGAGAGAGGCCGGATCATTTCAGAATAGAGGGATTGATTTTGGCGCCAAAAGAAAATTATCAGTTGGTTCTGGATCGAACTCTGCAGAACTTAAATGGCAGAAAAAAGCTGCTTCTTCATGGATGCTGCGCTCCCTGCAGCAGTTATGTTCTGGAATATCTCAGCCGCTATTTTGCGATTACGCTTTATTACTATAATCCGAATATTTCTCCAAAAGAGGAATATGAAAAGAGGGTACGGGAAGTAAAGCGCCTATTAAAGGAGATGCCGTTTTCGAGCCCTGTGGAATTTTTGGAAGGCCCTTATGACCCGGATCGCTTTTTTGAAATGGCAAAAGGAATGGAAAGTCTCCCAGAGGGCGGCGAACGGTGCCATAGATGCTATCGTCTGCGCTTGCTCCAGGCGGCACAGGTCGCTAAGAAAAACGGCTTTGATTATTTTACAACGACCCTTTCAATCAGCCCATATAAAGACGCACAAGCTCTAAATGCGATCGGAAAAGAACTCAGCGAAAAAATTGGAATTCCTTATCTTTTTAGTGACTTTAAAAAGCGCGGAGGATATAGCCGAAGTATAGCCCTTTCTAAGGAATATCATCTTTACCGGCAAAACTACTGTGGCTGTGTCTTTTCTGCAGTGCAGGCAGAGAAAAAAAGAGAAGAGAAAGCAATTTCGCAGAGTGCCCAGTCCGAGTAATTTTAGAAGCTTAATGAAGATTATAAGGAGAAGGATCATATATGAAAAAAGATAAAGAAAAAAAGAAAAAGCGCAGCCGGGAAGAAACGGCTTCTTCTAAATCTTCCAAGGACCTAAAAAAGCAGGCGGTACAACAGGAAAAGCAACCGATTGTTTCTCCTAAAGAAGAGGAAAAAGTTTCGGAAAATGCGGATAATGTGGATTCTCTTTTGGCGCTGGCCCTTTCAAAGGTCGGAGGAAAGTGGAAGCTCCGCATCCTTTTGGCACTGGAGAATTCCGCACAAGACGCTTTGCGTTATGGAGAAATCAAAAATATAGTTTCCGGTATTACAGATATGATGCTCAGCCAGAGTCTGCGGGAGTTGACTGCAGATGGGCTCATCGAGCGCAGGCAATATCAGGAGATTCCGCCAAAGGTTGAATATCGGCTGAGTCCCTCTGCAAAAGGAGCTGTTCCTGCTGCTCAACAGATGGCAGAATGGGCAAAAACTTTTTAAGAAATAATCTCCATTGAAATCCGCAGGCGCTGATTAGAAGCGTTTGCGGATTTTTTAATAATTGCTCCTACTTTTAAATAGCACAATATATAGATTTACAAATAAAAATATGTCAATATAAAGTGTCACACTGCTTGACTTCCTAAAAAAGCAGTGCTAAAATACAAACTAGTACAGATGAAACAGGAGAGGAGATTTTCGGGAAATGGTCAAGGAAATTATTAAGAGGAATGGCAGCAAAGTAGCTTTTAATGCGGATAAAATCCGTACAGCGATCAAGAAAGCGAATGATGCAGTGTCGTCAGAAACAATGACTTCAAAGGCGCTGGATGCATTAACTGCTTCGGTACTCAATTCTCTTTCTGAAAAAGAAATACCAAGTGTAGAAAAAATTCAAGATTTAGTAGAGGAAAAGCTGATCAAGGCAGATTATGCGCAAACGGCAAAAGCATATATCCTTTATCGGGCGGAGCACACAAAGATTCGTCAGGCCGAAGGGGATTTGATGAATATTTACCGGCAGCTGACCTTTCAGGATGCCAAAGATGCGGATATCAAGCGTGAAAACGCCAATATCGATGCAGATACAGCCATGGGGACAATGCTTAAATACGGCAGTGAAGGCAGTAAATACTTTGTCAACAATTATATTCTGCCAAAAGATATCGCTGCGGCACATATGAATGGAGACATTCATATTCACGATGAAGATTTCTATATGCTGACTGAGACTTGCTGTCAGATCGATCTGCTGAAGCTTTTTAAGAACGGATTTTGCACCGGACACGGCAACCTGCGGGAGCCGAACGATATTCGTTCCTATGCAGCGCTTGCCTGCATTGCGATTCAGGCAAACCAGAATGAGATGCACGGTGGACAATCTGTTCCGAATTTTGATTATTCAATGGCGCCTGGTGTTGCTAAAACATACCGAAAATCTTATTTCTATGGGCTGAAAAATTATTTTGAAATTGCTTTTGGGATGAATCAGCAGGATGCGCAGCTCCTTGTTGAAGATTTGAAAAAAAATCTTACCGAAACGATTTCTATGAGCAGCGAAGAAAAAATGGAGAAAGCTCTTTGTGATTATCTGCCGCGTCATCAGGAAGAGAATGGATTCCAGAAAATTTCTGAGGAGGAAGCGAAAAAAGCAAACGCTTTTGCAGTGAAATCCGCATTATCCGATACGGATCGGGCGACTTATCAGGCAATGGAAGCCTTGATCCATAACCTCAATACCATGAATTCCCGCGCAGGTGCACAGGTACCGTTCTCCAGCCTGAATTACGGAACGGATACAAGTCCCGAAGGGCGGATGGTCATGAAAAACCTGCTCAAAGCAACCGAGGCGGGACTTGGTGCCGGCGAGACACCGATTTTCCCAGTGCAGATTTTTAAGGTAAAAGACGGCGTCAATTATTCCAAAGGCGATCCCAATTACGACCTTTTTCGGGAAGCAATGAAATGCAGTGCAAAGCGCCTGTTCCCCAATTTCAGTTTTCTGGATGCTCCTTTTAACCTTCAGTATTATGATGGAAGCTATGACAGCGAAGTTGCTTATATGGGCTGCCGTACCCGTGTGATGGGAAATGTGCATGACCGCACGAAGGAAGTCACCTGCGGAAGAGGAAACCTAAGCTTTACCAGTATCAATCTGCCGAGAATCGGAATTGAATCAAAAGGCAGCGAAAAGAAGTTCTTTGA